>JAPFFX010000340.1 GCA_026645375.1 Citricoccus sp. WCRC_4
TGGCCAGCGCATACACGGCCAGGACCACGGCGAAGACCCGGGAGAAGACCACCTCGGCCCCCGAACCCCGCAGTCGGCGACCTACGCTCACCACGATCACGGCGCCGAGGACGCAGACGGCCAGCGCACCCCAATGGGAGGGGCCATAGGGCTCGAAGACATCCTCAGGGGGCACTGTCGACTCACCTCGCGCCCCTGAGGGTACAAAGCTCCCGGGCCGGGTGCCAAGGGGTCGCGAGACCCGTTTCACGGACCCGCAGTGAGCGGATGACGCGAACCGGGGGCAGGCCCTTGCACCCCGGCCGTCCTCAGCCGATCACCAGCGGGATGATCGAGAGGCTGAGGCCGCATACACCGATGACGGTGAAGGTTATTCCCAGTGCCAGGCATGCACCGGTGGACTGTCGGTGACGCTCGAAACCCATGACCGAGGGGTTCCGGGGGCTGACGAACCCGGTGCAGACGTCCTTGCCGGCATAGTGCACGCGCTCCGTTGCGTGCAGGGGCCGGTCGTAGAACTCCCCGCCGGCGAACCAGCGTGCCAGTGGGTCGTGGGGCCCGCGCACGATGACGACCTCGGTGGCCACCAGGGCCCGTTCCCTGGAGCGTCGCAGCATCCCGATCAGCAGCAGGGGCAGGCCCAGGCACAACCCGATCCAGGACAGCAGGTCCCCGACGACACCGGCCCCTTCGAGACCGTTCATGGCCTGGGCCCGGAGCTGTCCTGCGGGCCACCCGTGGGCGGGCGGCCCGCAGGACCAGGGACCGACGTGCGGCACCCGGTCGGGGGCTCGCCCGTCCTGGCGGGCGACACGGCTGTCGTCGCGGATCTGGCCGACGAGTTCCTCGAGCAGGTCCTTGACGTGGACGTACCCGCGGAGTTGGCCGTCCGCGGACTGCACCGGGAACCGGGAGTATCCATTGGCTGCGACCTTCTCGATCTGCTCCGGGGTGCACCCGGCCGGGAGCGTGGTGACCTCGTTCTTCGGGGTCACCTTGAACAAGCGAAGGATACCGTTGCCCATGGCGTTCATGGTCCACAGCACCGGCTGCAGGATCCGCACGACGACGACCAGGGCCGGGCCCAGCACCAGGGCCATCCGCTCCGGTCCGGCCAGCGCGATGTTCTTGGGCACCATCTCCCCGAGCACGACGTGCAGGTAGGTCACGAGGGCGTAGGCGATGACGTAGGCGACGGTGTCGATCGCCGTCTCCGACAGACCGATGGCCTCGAACGGACCCTGCAGGGCGTAGACCACCATCGGCTTGGTGACGTAACCCAGGGCCAGGGAGCACACGGTGATGCCCAGCTGCGCCCCGGCCATCATGAGCGAGACGTTCTCGGTGGCCCACAGGGTCATCCGCGCGGCCGGATAGCCGTGGGCGGGTTCGGTGTCGATCTCCACCCGGTCGCCCGGGGTGGCGATGGACCCCAGGTGCAGGGTCAGGAACCCGGCGAGCGTCTCGTAGTCGGAGCCCTCGGGGATCCAGTGGCCCAGCAGTGCGCTGACCTCGTCCGGGCTCAGCGCGCCGTCCAGACGCCACGATTCGTCGGGGAGGTGTTCGTGGGTGCCGTCGTCCGGGTCATGTTCGTCGATCACCTCGCCGACCAGTTCCTCCACCGGGTCCTCCAGGGTGACCATCCGGGTCCCGGGTCCCGGGTGTCATCGCGTCGTGGGCCCGCCGGGTGCCGAACGCGAAGGAGCGCTGGACCAGCTCGGCGGTCTGCTCCGGCAGCACGCCCTGGCGGGCCGAGTGCCCCACCAGCACCGTCAGTTCCTCGGGGGAGCGGACCGAGGCCAATTCCTCCTGGGGCTCGATTCCCACCGCGCGCACGATCCGGTTGGCCGTGCCGTTGAAGAACGTCAGCAGCGGGCCCGTGACCGTGCTGAAGGCGCGCTGGAATACGGTCACGGCCCTGGCCGTTGCCAGCGGCCGGGCGATCGCCAGGTTCTTCGGGACGAGCTCGCCGAACACCCTGGTCAGCGCCCTGGTCAGCACCGTGGCCAGCACCAGGGCCACGGACACGGTCCGCGCCAACGGCCCAGCCCGCCCGGCCTGCTCCAGCGGCCCCACGCCGGCGGACCTCCTGTCCCCGTCGGCCGCGGCATCCCGCACGGCGTTCTTGTTGACCGTGATCAGCGAGAACTCAGCGTCCACGAAGAGGCCTCAGGCACCGATCAACACCAGGCCGACCAGGATCGAGACTACGTCCACTTCTTACACCCCCCACCACACGTCATGCGCGCCTGCGCGTCTGCGCGCGTGTCAGCGGGTCATCGGTCCCGGTGGTCGGAGTCCCCTCGAGGAAAGGGCGCCTACTCGGCCGATCCGCCCCAGGTCTGCAGGACGGCGCCGTTCTCCTCCATCAGCTGCAGGGCCTCATCAGAGCGCTCAGCGTCGACCCCGGCGACCAGGTCGGTGTAGACGACCGTGTCATAACCGGCGTCGATGGCGTCCAGCACGGTGGCCTTGACGCAGTGGTCGGTGGCGATTCCGACGACCGCGACCGAGTTCACGCCCTGCTGGCGCAGCCAGTCGTCGAGGCCCGGGGCGCCGTCCTCGACGGCGGTGGCCGCGGCGGCGGTGGCACCGAAGGGACCCGCAGTGCCCTCCGGGGCTCCGGAGCGGACCATGTCCGGGCTGCCGAGCTGGGCGTCGAAGCCCGAGTAGGAGCTGTCGAAGCGGCCCTTGAGGAACTGGGCGTCGAGGTACTCGGAGTCCAGGGCCGGGTGCAGCTCGGCGCCTTCCGTACCGGCGACGCAGTGCACCGGCCAGGACTCGGTGTAGTCCGGCTCGGCGTCCTCGGCGGCGAAGTGCGGGCCGGGGTCGACGTGCCAGTCGCGGGTGGCCGCGACGGCGTCGAACTCGGAGCCGCGCTCGTCCAGGAAGGCGGTGATCCTCGCGGCGGTGTCGGCGCCGCCCTCGACGGCCAGGGAGCCGCCCTCACAGAAGTCGTTCTGTACGTCCACGATGACCAAGGCACGCATGGTGGGGTTCTTTCCTGTTCTCTGCTTCGGGAGAGGGGTGATGGTGAGGCTCCGGCCCGGGCCGGCCCGGTGGGTCAGGCCTCGGTGAAGACGGTGGGAATGGCCGGCTCGCCGGGCTGCAGTCTACGCACCGCGGCGGGCAGCTCGGAACGGGAGTCCTGGTGCCGCCTGGCGGCCCGGACCACCGCCTCCGGTCCCGTCCATCCGGGTTGCAGCTCGCCGTCCAGCACCAAGGCGTGCTGTAGCGCGCGGTCGTTGGAGTCTGCGTCCGGCGGCTCGTTGACGCCGACCAGCTCGGCCGTGGCCCGGCCGGGAGCGTCGAGCTGGCGTGCGGCGAACTTGCGGCCGCCCATCGAGCCCTTGCCGGAGGAGGCCTTGGCCACGTCAACCCAGGTGCCGTCGTCGTCCTGGCGGCTGACCAGCTTGTAGACCATGGAGGCCGTCGGCGCACCGGACCCGGTGACCAGCCGGGTGCCCACTCCGTAGGAGTCCACGGGTGCCGAACGCAGGTAGGCGATGGCGTACTCGTCGAGGTCGGAGGTGACCATGATGCCGGTGCCGGTGTTGCCGAGGTCGTCCAGCAGCCTCCGCACCCGGTGGGCCTGCTCGACGAGGTCCCCGGAGTCGAGCCGGACATTGCGCAGCGCGGTGCCCGCGACCTCGACGGCCGTCCGCACGCCCTGCTCGACGTCGTAGGTGTCCACCAGCAGCGTGGTGTCCCGGCCGAGGGCCGCCACCTGCGCCTCGAAGGCCTCGCGCTCCGAGTCGTGCAGCAGCGTGAACGAGTGGGCCGCCGTGCCGACGGTCTTCACCCCGTAGCGCTCGCCGGCCGCCAGGTTGGAGGTGGAGTCGAACCCGGCGATGACGGCGGCGCGGGCGGCCGCGACGGCGGCCTCCTCGTTGATGCGCCGGGCGCCCATCTCGATGCACGGACGGTCTGCCGCCACGGAGGTCATGCGGGAGGCGGCCGAGGCCACCGCGGAGTCGTAGTTGAGCACCGAGAGCAGGTAGGTCTCCAGGATGCAGGCCTCGGCGAAGGAGGACTCCACCTGAAGGATGGGGGAGTAGGGGAAGTAGGCCTCACCCTCGGCGTAGCCGTAGATGTTCCCCGAGAACCGGAAGTCCGCCAGCCACTGCAGCGTGGGATCGTCCACCACGCGGTGGTCCGCCAGGAAGTCGAGCTCACCGGTGCCGAACCGGAACGTGGCCAGTCCCTCGAGCAAGCGCCCGGTCCCGGCCACGACACCGTACCGGCGGCCCTCGGCCAGCCGGCGGGAGAAGACCTCGAAGACGCTGCGGCGGTGCGCTGCCCCGGACCTCAGGGCTGCCTGCAGCATGGTCAGTTCGTAGTGGTCCGTGAACAGTGAGGTGGGCAGGAGCCAGCCCGTGTCCCGCGTCGTCGTCAGCTCGGTCACGTCAGTCACCCTACAGCCAGTGACCACCCGGGCCGCCGCCCGGCGGCCGCGTAGAATGGGGGCCATGGTGTGGTGCAGTCAGGTTCCCGTGCCGCCCGGCGCCTTGCCCGACCAGGCGCCCGGCGGGTCCACCGGCCTGCTCGAACGTCCGGACCCCGCGCGGCTCACCGTGCTGGACCGTCCGTGGCAGGTGATCGTGTGGAACGACCCGGTCAACCTCATGAGCTATGTCTCCTACGTGTTCCGGTCCTACTTCGGGTTCAGCCGGGAGAAGGCCGACCGGTTGATGCTCCAGGTCCACCAGGAGGGCAGGGCGATCGTTGCCTCGGGCCAGCGTGAGGAGGCCGAGCGCCACGTGCAGGCGATGCACGGCTACGGCCTGTGGGCCACCCTCCAGCACGAGACGGGCGAGGGCGCCTGATGGCGCGTGCCTTCAAGTCCACGCCGAAGGGGTTCGTGGCCGACCTCGAGCGTGCCGAGCGCCGGTTGCTGCGCACCCTCTTCCAGGACGTCATCCAGCTCCTGGACGACGGCCGGCCCGGGACTCCCGCCGCCCCGATCGCCGACCGGCCCGAAGCCACGGGCACGGACGGGGACGCCTTCTGGGACATCGTGGCCGGCCTCGGACCGCTGCAGGATGGAGGGCCCGGAGTCGCGGACGATGCCGGGCCCGGGGCAGTGCCGCCGCCGACGGCGGCCCCGTACCGCCCTGCTCCCGAGGACCCGGCGCTGGCGCGCCTGCTGCCGGACGGCGTCGTGGGCGACGGCGGCGACGAGGGTGACGGCGATGCGGCGGACCGGGCGGCGGGGGAGTTCCGCGCCCTCACCGAGGACGCCGTGCGCCGGTCCAAGACCCAGGACCTGCAGCGGGCGGTGGCCGCCCTCCAGGCCAACCCCGTCGTGCTGACCGAGCCGGAGGCGGTCTCCTTCAGCCGTGCCCTGAACGACGTGCGCCTGGTGCTCTCGTCCCGGCTGGGCATCGAGACCGAGGAGGACGCCGAGAGGGTCCACGAGGTGGACGACTGGTCCGCGGCCACGGACGTGGAGTCCTACATGGCCCTGCTGTACAACTTCACCACGTGGCTGCTGGAGACGCTCATGGTGGCCCTGTCCACGCGCCTTCCCGACTGACGCGTCGCTCTGCGCCTATCCTCAGAAGGACCATGACCCAGAACTCCCAGACCTTCGTGCGCCCCGGACCGGCCCCCGCGGACGCTGACCCCACGCCGCCCGGCCTGGCACCGATCGGGGTGTTCGACTCCGGAGTGGGGGGACTGACGGTCGCCCGGGCGATCATCGACCAGTTGCCCGGCGAGGAGATCGCCTACGTGGGGGACACGGCCCACGGCCCCTACGGCCCGCGCACCATCGCCCAGGTGCGGGCCTTCGCGCTCGGGATCATGGACGAACTGGTGGACGCGGGCGTCAAGGTCCTGGTCATCGCGTGCAACTCCGCCTCGGCGGCCGTGCTGCGGGACGCCCGGGAGCGGTACACGGCCCGGTACGGGATCCCCGTGGTGGAGGTCATCCAGCCAGCCGTCCGGCGTGCGGTCGCGGCCACCCGCAACGGACACGTCGGGGTGATCGGCACGGAGGCGACGGTGGGCTCGAGGGCCTACGAGGACACGTTCGCCGCCGCCCCCCAGCTGCGGATCACCTCGGTGGCCTGCCCCCGCTTCGTGGAGTTCGTGGAGGCGGGGGTCACCACCGGTCCCGAGCTGCTGGCCACGGCCGAGGAGTACCTGGCGCCGCTGAAGGCCGCCGGCGTGGACACCCTCGTGCTGGGGTGCACGCACTACCCCCTGCTGACCGGGGTGATCTCCCTGGTCATGGGGGAGGACGTCACCCTGGTGTCCTCCGCGGAGGAGACGGCGAAGGACGTGTACCGGGCCCTGGTCCGGCACGGCCTGGAACGCCCCGCCGGGGTGGACGAGGCGACGGGGCACCGGTTCATGGCGACGGGTGACCCGCAGCAGTTCGAGCGGCTGGCCCGGCGCTTCCTCGGACCGGAGGTCGGCGGCGTGCAGCACGTCGACCACATCTCCGAGCGGTATCCCACCGGCGTGCTCGCCCGGATCACCCCGGAGATGCTCGCGGCCGCACGCGGCAGCCAGCAGCCGGTGACCAGTACAGTGGACGGGAACCTCGCGACCTCGACGTCGACCAGCACGCAGGGAAGGCCAGCAACAGGGTGAAGCTCACGATCATCGGTGCCTCCGGGTCCTTCCCCGGACCGGGCTCCCCGGCATCGTGTTACCTGGTCACGGCCGAGGGGCGCACCGAGGACGGAACCGCGCCCAAGACCTGGCGCATCCTGATGGACCTGGGCAACGGTGCCCTGGGTACCCTGCAGCGGTACATGAGCCTGGACGACATCGACGCCGTGCTGCTCTCCCACCTGCACCCGGACCACTGCATGGACCTGTGCGGGCTGCACGTGGCGATCCGCTGGAACCCCTACGGCTGGAAGGGCATCCACGTCCCGGTGTACGGGCCGGAGGACACCGCGGACCGGATGGCCGTCGCCTACGGGCTGGACCCGGACCCGGGGATGCACCCTGACTTCGACTTCCGGCACTGGCGGTCCCGCGAGCCGGTGACCATCGGCCCGTTCACCGTCACCCCGGTCCCCGTGCGCCACCCCATCGACGAGGCCTACGCCCTGCGGGTGGAGACCACCGAACCCGGGCCGGACGGCGAGGACGTGCACCGGGTGCTGACCTACTCCGGGGACACGGACACGTGCGACGGCCTCGTGGAGGCCGCGCAGGACGCCGACCTGTTCCTGTGCGAGGCGGCCTTCCAGGAGGGCCGGGACGATGGCATCGATGGCGTGCACCTCACCGGCCGCCGCGCCGGCCAGACAGCCTCCGACGCCGGCGCCCGCCGGTTGCTGCTGACCCACCTGCCCGTGTGGACGGATCCGCTGGCGGCGTCGGTCGAGGCCCGCGAGGCGTTCGGCGGCGACCTGGCCGTGGCGGTCTCGGGGGTCACCTATCGGGTCTGAGCCGCTCGGTAGGATGGCGGTCATGACCTCTTCGACGTCCGGGGACTCCGGAAGCACTGTCCTGCCCACGACCAGCCCCGCCCACGGGACCGGCGGCGCCGCGGCCCGGCAGGACGGCCGGGCCGTCAACGCCCTGCGGCCCATCAGCATCACCCGGGGCTGGTCCCGCCAGGCCGAGGGCTCGGCGTTGATCGAGTTCGGCAACACCCGGGTGCTGTGCACCGCGTCCTTCACCGAGGGGGTGCCCCGGTGGCTCAAGGGCGAGGGCACGGGCTGGGTCACCGCCGAGTACGCCATGCTCCCGCGGGCCACGAACACCCGCTCCCAGCGCGAGTCCGTCAAGGGCAGGATCGGCGGCAGGACCCACGAGATCTCCCGGCTGATCGGCCGGTCACTGCGCGCCATCATCGACCTGAAGGTCCTCGGGGAGAACACCATCGTGCTGGACTGCGACGTGCTGGAGGCCGACGGCGGCACCCGCACGGCCGCCATCACGGGCGCGTACGTGGCCCTCGCCGACGCCATCACCTGGGCCAAGGGCCAGGGCATCGTTCCGGCCGCGGCCCAGCCGCTGAAGGACTCCGTGGCAGCCGTGTCCGTCGGCATCATCGACGGTGCGCCCATGCTGGACCTGCCGTACGTCGAGGACGTGCGCGCGGAGACGGACATGAACGTCGTGGTCACCGGGTCCGGGGACTTCGTCGAGGTCCAGGGCACCGCCGAGGGCGCCCCGTTCCGGCGGGCCGAACTCGACGCGTTGCTCGACCTGGCGGTGGAGGGCACGGCCGAGCTGACCCGGATCCAGCGCGAGACCCTCGCCGGTGACCGGTGAGCGGCGTCGAGAGCCCCGGCGCCGGGCCGCGGCTGGTCCTGGCGACCCGCAACCAGGGCAAGCTGCGTGAGCTGCGCGAACTCCTGCGGGGGAAGGTCCCCGGCCTGGACGTGGACACCCAGGTCATCGATGCCGAGACCGCCGGCGCCCCGGACGTGGTGGAGGACGGCGTCACGTTCGAGGAGAACTCCCTGAAGAAGGCCCGTGCCGTGTCGGCACACACGGGGTTGGTGGCCGTCGCCGACGACTCCGGCCTGGCCGTGGAGGTCCTCGGCGGCGCTCCCGGGATCTTCTCGGCGCGCTGGGCGGGACGGCACGGCGACGACGCGGCGAACCTGCGGCTGCTGCTGGACCAGTTGGCGGACGTGGGTCCCGAACACCGCCAGGCGGCCTTCGTCTGCGCTGCCGCGATGGTGACGCCCACGGGTGAGGAGCTCGTCGAGACGGGGTTCCTCACGGGCGCCCTGCTCACGGAACCGCGCGGGGACGGGGGATTCGGCTATGACCCGATCCTGAGGCCGCACGGCCGGTCGGAGTCCGTGGCCGAGCTCTCCTCGGCCGAGAAGAACTCGATCAGCCACCGCGGCATGGCCTTCCGCCAGTTGCTGCCCGAGCTCATCCGGGTGCTGGGCACCGGTTCCACCGCGGCGGGGGCGACCGCGCCGGGCGAGGGCCGCTGATGGCAGGGGAGGACTCCGCCCTGGACTTCACCGCCCTCGACTTCGAGACCGCCAACGGCTTCCGCGGCTCGCCGTGCTCGGTCGGGCTGGTCCGCGTCCGGGGCGGGCTACCGGTCGAGCGGGCGTACTGGCTAATGCGGCCACCGGCGGGCTTCGACCGCTTCGACGCGCGCAACGTGCGCATCCACGGCATCACCGCCGACCAAGTGGCCGCGGCGCCGCGCTTCGGGGACCTGTTCGCCGACCTGGCAGGCTTCATCGGGGACGACCCCGTGGTGGCCCACAACGCGGGGTTCGACATCGGCGTGATCGAGTCCGCGCTCGAGGTCTCGGGGATGGACATCCCGCAGCTCGACTATGCCTGCTCGCTCGTGATGGCCCGGCGCACCTACGACCTGCCCTCCTACGCCCTGCCCGTGGCGGCACGGGAGGCCGGTTATGAGTTGAGGAACCACCATGACGCGCTCGCCGACGCCGAGGCCTGCGCGCGGATCATGATCGACGTGGTGTCCCGCAGGGCCGGCGGAACGGTGACTGCCGCGGTGCCGGGCGGATCCGGTGCGGCGACGACGCTCGCCGTGGCCGGGGCACCGGAGACGACGGGCTCGACAGCCGTCCTGGAGCGGGGCCTGGCCCAGGTGCTGGCCGTCGAGGGGATCCGCCTGCGCCGGCTCGAGCCGCGGCGCGCCGGGCAGGGCCCGGAGTCCCGGGCGACCCGCCAGGCGCGGGGACTGGGCCCGGTGTTCGACGCTGCGGCGGTGCTGCCCCGCTCATCCGTCATGCCCGACCTGATGCACTGGCCGGACGAGGGAACCAATGCCGTCCCGGCACCCGATGCCGACCCCACTCACCCGTTGTTCGGACACACGGTGGTGTTCACCGGCAACCTGGGCATGTCACGGCAGGACGCCAAGAACCGCGCGGCCGAGTGCGGGGCCCAACCGTCCAGCAGGATCAACGGCCAGACGACGATGCTCGTGGTGGGCGACGGCTTTCGGCCGGAGGACCTGGCCGCCGGCGCGCGCGGGGGAGCCTTGGGACACCGCAAGACGCGGGACGCGCTGGTCCGCCGGCACCGCGGCCAGCACGTCGAGCTGGTCTCCGAACCGGGGTTCCTGCAGATGCTGGACGGCAACTGGCCCGAGACTGCCGACTAGGCTCATCCGCACCCCCAGGACGGTGTCGCCTCGCCAGACGAGGCCCGGCCGCCCGGTCGACTCCGGCCACGAGCAGCGGGCCCGCCGGCGCCGCCGCACCGTCGTCGAGCGCTGCGTCAGCACCCTCGAACGACGGCTGCGGAGTGCGATGCGCCCAGTCAGGGCAGCCGCGCTCCCCACACCGGACCCTGCCTCGCGGCCGCCCTGCACCGGTTGACCGGCCCGGTCCATCGACGCGGCCTCCAGGTGCCGTACAAGCAGTGGGCGAGTACCCACACGTGCTCGCCGCCACCCGGCACTGGCGCACTGACCGGTTTGCCGATACGGCCCGCAGGCGCAGGAAGCGGTGGGCGAGTACCGCTTCGTGTTCCCGGCAGTTCCCCATGCTTCTAGATTCGGCGTAGTCGCATCGTTCCAAGTCACCGCCCCCGGTCACCGGGGCGACGCGGCACCTCGTCCACAGTCTCGAGTCCCGCCAGTCCCCGGCGGCCCACGAAGGAGCAACCTCATGGGGGGCACCACCGATTTGTCCGACGGGCCGGGCGTTCGGCCGCGCCGTCATCACCTTGGGAGTGAAAGAACATGAAGAACAATGGGGCCACGTCCGGGCAACCGGGCAGGAAATTGGGGACATTGGCGGCTGGGGCCGCGTTGCTCGCCACGAGCGTCCTCGTGCCGATGCCGGCAGCATACGCCGCGCCACCGCCCGGCCAGGACTTCAACGTCACGCAGGGGGACCTGGAATACATCATCAAGCAGGTCGAGATCGCCGAGGCGCACGCCGAGCGGACGCTGAAGAACCCTGACGCCTCGCCGCTGTGTGGCAACGGGAAGCGGTTCGACGTCGCGTCCCAGACGTTCTTCGACGCCAACAACAAGCCGTGCGTGGGAAATCCGCTCCTGCCGCACGGGCTGCGCACGGTCGACGGGCGGTGGAACAACCTCATGCCCGCCCAGGACGGATTCGGCACGGCGCAGGAGACGTTCCCCCGCCTCGTGCCCGCGGAGTACGCGGACGCCGACGTCACCCCGCCGTTCGCCCCCGGCAACAACACCAGTGAGCCCGGCGCGGCAACGAGCTACAAGCAGACGGACGGCTTCGTCTACGACTCCGCCCCGCGCACGATCAGCAACCTGATCGTCGACCAGACCACGGCCAACCCGGCCGCCGCCGAGGTGGCGAAGCGGGTCGAGGGAGCCGGACCGGAGGGGGAGACGACGAACACCGTCATCCCGGACATCGCCACGGACGAGGGCCTGTCGGCCTCCGCCACGAGCCTGTTCACCATCTTCGGCCAGTTCTTCGACCACGGGCTGGACCTGGTGTCCAAGGGCGGCAACGGCACCGTCGTCGTTCCGCTCAAGGAGGACGACCCGCTGTACACACCGGGCGCGCGCACCAACTTCCTGACCCTGACCCGCGCCACGATCGACACCGGCGAGGACGGCACCGCCCGCGAGCACGTCAACCGCACCACCCCGTTCGTGGACCTGAACCAGACCTACGGCTCGCATGCGTCCCATCACGCGTTCATGCGCGAATACGAGGTCGTCGACGGCAAGCCGGTTCCGACGGGACGGATGCTCGACGGTGCCGACGGCGGGCTTCCCACCTGGAAGGACGTCAAGGACCAGGCGCGAACGGTCCTCGGCTTCGAGTTCGACGACGCGGACGTCCTGGACGTTCCCCTGCTGGCGACGGACCCGTACGGCCACCTGCTCCTCAGCGCCGGCGGCAACGCCCAGCTCGCCACCAAGGACGGGCTCGTGGAAGGCAACCGGGCCGCCCCGGTCGCCACCAACGGGCTCACGGCCAACGCCTCGTTCCTGGACGACATCGCCCACGGTGCCGCCCCCGAGACCGACGGTGACGGCGTGATCATCCCCGGTTACGACAACGACGCGCTGGATGCCCACTACGTCGCGGGTGACGGGCGCGTCAACGAGAACATCGGCCTGACCGCCGTGCACCACGTGTTCCACTCCGAGCACAACCGCCTCCAGGCGCAGATCGAGGCCGAACTCGCCGACATGCCGGCCGAGCTGCAGGCCCGCTTCGCGGCGGACGGATTCTGGGACGAGGGCGAACGGTCGTTCCAGGCCGCGCGCTACCTGGCGGAGATGCAGTACCAGCACCTCGTCTTCGAGGAGTTCGCCCGTCGGATCCAGCCCGAGATCGATCCGGTGGTCCTGAACGAGAACTCCTACCAGCCGGACGTGAACTCCTCGATCCGCGCTGAGTTCGCCCACTCCGTGTACCGGTTCGGGCACTCCATGCTCCGGGAGACCATTCCCGTCCAGCAGGCCGACGGAACCATGAAAGACGTCAAGCTGCTGGACGCCTTCCTGAAGCCCACCTTGTTCGCGGAGTCCGGCACGAACGCCGACGACGCCGCCGGCAACATCCTCAAGGGCCTCGCGAACCAGACCGCCAATGGCGTGGACGAGTTCGTCACCGACACGCTCCGCAACCAGCTCCTCGGCCTGCCGCTGGACCTGGCGACCATCAACATGGCGCGGGCGAGGGAGACCGGCACGCCGGGACTGCAGGCGGCGCGCAAGGCGTTCTTCGCCGAGACCCGCGATCCGCAGTTGAAGCCCTACACCAGCTGGGAGGACTTCCGGCTCTCGATGAAGAACCCGGAATCCATCGTCAACTTCATCGCCGCCTACGGCAACCACCCGAGCGTCACCGGGGCCGACACCCTGGCCGCCAAGCGCGCCGCCGGCGCCGAGCTGTCCAAGGACCGGGCGTTCATGGATGCGCCCGCGGCCGAGACCGGGCTGGATGAGATCGACCTGTGGATGGGTGGACTCGCCGAGAAGCCGTACGTCTTCGGCGGCATGCTCGGCGCCACGTTCAACCATGTCTTCGAGAAGCAGCTCGAGGACCTGCAGAACGGCGACCGGTTCTACTACCTGTCGCGCAACCTGGGCACCTCGCTCTTCCACGCGCTGGAGGCGAACTCGCTGTCCCAGATCGTGCAGCGCAACACCACCGCGGACCGCGTCCCGCACGACGTGTTCGCGGCGCCGCAGCTCACGTTCAACCTCGATGACAGCGTGGCGCGGCAGGCCGAGCTGAATGCGGCGGGCCTCACGGGCTCACAGGCCACGGCCTGGCGCTTCAGCGGTGAGGAGCACATCGTGGTCCAGGACACCGACCAGGACAGCAATGTTCGCACGGGCCTCGGTGACGATTCCGTGTGGGGCAAGGGCGGCAACGACACCATCGAGGGTGACGACGGCGCCGACGCACTGATGGGCGGCGACGGCGACGACGTCATCACCGACCTCTTCGGCGACGACCGCCTGCAGGGTGAGGCCGGGAACGACGCCCTCAACGGCGGGCCGGGCCTCGGCGACCTGCTGTTCGGCGGCTCCGGCCAGGACTTCATCGTCGGCGGGCACGACGCCTCCACCACCTTCGGCGGCCTCGGCAACGACTTCATCCTCGGCGGCACCGGACGTGACAACGCCCGCGGTGACGAGGGCGACGACTGGATCGACGGCGGCGCCAACGCCGACCTCCTCGTCGGCGACCTGAGCCAGACGGCGCAGAACGACCCGGGCCTGTACCACGGCGGACACGATGTCATCGTGGGACGCACGGGCAACAACGACCATGACGCCGAGGGAGGCGACGACATCATGGTCGGCGGACCGGGCACCGACCGCTTCGCGGGCATGCTCGGCTTCGACTGGGTCACCTACGACAAGACGGCCCACCCGATCCGGGCCGACTTGGATCCCGTCCAGATCGTGCCCGGCGTCGAGAGCGCCCTCATCGACCGGTACCTCGAAGTCGAGGGGTTCTCCGGGTTCGACGGGGACGACGTCGTCCGCGGCGTCCGCAACCGGGATGCGTTCGACAACCCCGAGGAGAACAAGATCGGTTACGGCCACCGGCTGACCCAGGCGCACCTGGACCGCGTCGAGGGCCTGCGCGACCTGCTCGGCGGTGGCGATAAGCCGGTCTACGCGCTGCCGTTCCTCGAGGGAGAGCCGTTCGACGCCGAGGACATGAACAACAACATGATCCTGGGCGGTGGGGGCAGCGACCTGATCGAGCCCCGCGCGGGCGAGAACTTCATCGACGGCGATGCCTGGCTCGACACGAACATCGTCTACGGCGAGGAACGCTCGGACAAGCTCGAGACGTTCATCGAGCGCATCTTCGACCGGACCATCAACCCGAAGGAGCTGAAGATCGAGCGCCGGATCCAGACGGCCTCCGGTGGAGCGGACACCGTGGTCTACTCGGTGGACCGTGCGGACGCGACGCTGACGGCACTGCCCGACGGCCTGGTGCGGGTCGAGACCGACGGCAACGACCCGGCAGTGGACGTGCTGCGCAACATCGAGCAGTTGCAGTTCAATGACGGGGTCGTCGACATCACCGACGGTGCCGTCGACGGTGATCCCGAACAGGGCGTCCCCCTGTCGGTGGCGCTGTCCAGCACGGCCGTCCCGGTCGTCGACGGCCGGCTCACGGCCACCGTCAACGGTCCGGTCACGGGCGGCAGCGAGCTGTCCTTCGAGCTCCAGGTGATCCGGCTCGCCCCGGACGGCACGGAGACCGCGACGACGACCCAGACGAACACGACGGGCACGTTCACCTTCACGGAGGCCGAGGCCGGGTTCCCGGTCCAGGTCGTCGCCACGGTGACCCCGGTCGAGGGTGCACCCGAGCAGTTCGTGTCCGAACGGACGGAGGGCACGCCGGCGGCTACCGCCGACTTCACCGACAACCAGCCCGGCTCCACCTTCTACCAGCCGATCCGGTGGATGCAGGACCAGGGCCTGACCAACGGGTACCAGGATGGCAGCTTCGGGGTGCGCAAGCCGATCACCCGTGCCGAGGTCGCGTCCTTCCTCTACCGGATGGTCGCCCCGGAGCACACCGCCCCGGAGACCAGCCCCTTCGGTGACGTGTCCACGACGAACAACCACTACGCGGCGATCACCTGGATGCAGGAGGCCGGGATCGTGGGCGGGTACCAGGACGGTTCGTTCCAGCCGAACCGGCCCATCACCCGCGGGGAAATGGCCAAGATCATCCACGGCGTCGCCGCCGAGGACGGCTACACGCCCGCCGCCGGGACCGAGTTCACGGACGTCAAGGCCGGCCACACCTATTACGAGGCCGTGGCCTGGCTGAAGGACAAGAGCATCGTGAACGGTTACTCGCAGGGTGACTACCGCCCGGGCCAGGAGATCACCCGTGGGGAGGTCGCCAAGATCCTGTACGGCGTCAACCCGTTCCTGGAGGGGAGGCCCTGACCGCAGGCGACCGTCCGGATCCCACGGACGCTGACAGGCCCCGCCCGACTGGATCGGTGCGGGGCCTGTTCCTGCGGGTCCACAGGTCAGCTGCGGATCCGCCGGGCCCATCAGGCACTGCCCAGTCCATCAGGTCCATCACGTCCATCAGAAGGGAAGGGGCGGCCGACTCCGGTTGGCTGCCCCTTCCCCGCGGGCCCGCACCGGGACTCCCGCAACGTGGCGGGCTCAGCTCGTGGCGGCGGTCCAGCGCTCGGCGGCCTCGAGGACGACGTCGCGTTCGCCGATCCACTGCGGGGCCTCGCCGCCGGGGAAGACGGCCGTGCCGTAACGGGCCCCGAGCAGCTGCCCGGCCAGCGAGGCCGTTGAGTCCGAGTCACCGCCGTGGTTGATGGCCAGGTGCAGCGCCGAGCGGAAATGGGTGGACGGCTCCGTCCCGGCGCCTGGTCCGTCGGACGTCACCAGGACGGCGTAGACGGCCAGCGCCAGTGCCTCCTCGGCCACCCAGCCCTCACCCAATTCGGTGGGCAGGACCGTAAGCAGCGTGCCCGCCCTCCGCACGTCCTGCGCCATCGCCACCGCCGCGCCGAGCGCGTCCGCGACCCCGCCGTCGTCGGGAACGGTCTGGAGCCAGTCCAGGGCATCGGCGACCGCAGCACCGAACCCGTGGCCCGCCATCAGCCGCGAGACCATCAGCCCGAAGGCGGCGGCCGACGTCCAGGCGGCCGGATGGCCGTGCGTGAGGACCGCGCCCTGGCGCGCGAGGGAGACCACCAACTCGTCCTCCAGTCCGGGCACCATGCCGTACGGTGCGGACCGCATGACCGTGCCGCAGCCCTTCGAGTCGGGGTTGTGGGGCTTCTCGGGCAGGCCCATGTCCGGCTGGGCCAGCCCGGACAGGCAGGCATTGCCGGGTGCCCGCCGCGCGTGCAGTTCCGGGCGCCCGTCCAGCCATCGCGCCGGCGGCTCCGGAACTCCCGCCGGCAGCGTCCCCTCCTGGGTCCGGAGCCAGCGCAGGCAGGACAGCCAGACACAGGCCGCCGGGTCGGCCATGGACCCCTCGTTGGCCCACTCGATCCACTCCAGGAGCCCGTCCAGCACGAACAGCGTCATCTGGGTGTCGTCACTGACCGGCAGGGTGCCACCGTCACGCACCTCGGGGACCTGCAGCCGGTGCGCCAGCCCGGCGTCCCCGAACCGGGCACGGATCTGGTCCAGGGACGAGAACTCGACCGTGTACCCCAGCGCGTCGCCGGCGGCCCCGCCGGCGAGCACGCCCAAGACCCGGGAGGCATAGGACGGGGCAGGCTGCGGTCCACCGGGCGTGCCGGCCGGTGACGGAGTCGGAGTCATGGGAACCATCGTAGGGATGCCGGCTGTGGAGATCGGTCAATGTCGTCCACGGCGCCCGATAGCGTTGGTCACATGCTGATCCTGCACACCTCCGACTGGCACCTGGGCCGGTCCTTCCACGGCACCGGCATGCTTGGGTCCCAGCGCGAGGTGCTCGCACAACTCGTCGCCACCGTCGCCGAACGCGGCGTGGACCTGGTCCTGGTGGCCGGGGACGTCTACGACCGAGCCCTGCCCGCGGCTGATGCCGTGGAACTGCTCGACCAGACCCTGGCCGAGCTGAGCCGCACCGGGGCCCGCGTCGTCCTCACGAGCGGCAACCACGACTCCGCCATCCGCCTGGGCTTCGGCGGACACCTGCTGGACGGGGCGGGCGTGCACCTGCGCACCCGCAAGGACAGGATCACCGACCCCGTGGTGTTGGAGGACCCCGAGGGCGGTCGGGTCGCCGTCTACGGGATCCCCTACCTCGAGCCCCGGCAGGCCGGGCAGGACTGGGGCGTGTCCGCCGACCACGCCGCCGTGACGGCCGAGGCCGTCCGCCGGGTGCGCGAGGATGCCACCGAGCGCTTCGGCACCGGAGGCCGGGACGGGCACGACGCCGGAACGGCCGTGATCGTCATGGCCCACCTCTTCGCGGCCGGCGGGGCCGGATCGGACAGCGAGCGGGACATCGGCGCCTCGGCGCCCGGGAGCGCGACAGAGGACGCCCAGGACACCACGGCGCTGGTCGGCACCCTCGGCCAGGTCCCCGTCACGGTGTTCGACGGCATCGACTACGTGGCGCTGGGACACCTGCACGGGCGCCAGGCCATGGCTCCGACCGTGCGCTATTCCGGCTCGCCCCTGCCCTATTCCTTCTCGGAGGCGAACCACACCAAGGGCGGGCTGCTGGTGACGACGACCGGTGGTGAGGTCACCGGCGTGGAGACCGTGGACTGGTCCGCCGGCCGGAAGCTGGCCGTGCTGCGCGGCAGGATCGAGGACCTGCTGGAGAACCCGGAGCATGCCTGGGCGGAGGACCGCTGGTGCCAGGTCACCGTGACGGACCCGGTCCGCCCGCCGCAGGCCTACCAGCGGCTCAAGGAACGCTTCGACGGACTGCTGAACTTCGTCCTGGAGCCAGCGGGATCCCCGGACCGGAAGCCGTCCACCTACGCCGCCCGACTGGCCGCGGCGAAGACCGACCTGGAGGTCTGCACGGGATTCGTCGAGCACGTGCGCCAGCGGCCGGCCAGTGAGGACGAGACCGGCCTGCTGCGCCTGGCCCTCGAGGAGACCCGGACCGGAGGTGCCGCATGAGGATCCACGGTCTGCAGCTGCAGGCGTTCGGCCCCTTCGCCGAACGCGAGGAGGTGGATTTCACCGTCCTCAACGACGCCGGACTGTTCCTGCTGGACGGACCCACCGGCGCCGGCAAGTCCACGGTGCTGGCCGGGATCTGCTTCGCGCTGTACGGATCCGTCCCGGGGGACCGCACCCCCGAGTCCTTGGCCAGCACCCAGGCCCCGATCGGAACCCGTCCGGAGGTGCTGCTCGACTTCACCGTGGGCGGTCGTCGCTTCGAGGTCCAGCGCTGGCCGAGGTACCGCCGGCCGGCGAGACGGAAGCTGAAGGACGGGACCGGCCTGACAGAGGAGAAGGCCGGCGCCGTCCTGCGCGAGCAGCGCGAGGGCGAGTGGCGGGAGGTGTCCGTGCGCGCCGACGAGATCGGGCAGCTGCTGGGCCAGGTGCTGCACCTCGACGCGGACCAGTTCATGCGGGTGGTGCTGCTGCCCCAGGGCGAGTTCGCCACCTTCCTGCGGGCGAAGTCCGCGGACAAGGAGACCCTCCTGCGCAAGCTCTTCGGCACCGGGCGGTTCGACGGCGTCGAGGACTTCCTCGCCCGCCGGCACCGGCACCTCGAGGCCGCCGTCAGCCGGGACCGGGACCAGGTGGCCACCGCCCGGGCGGACCTTCTTTCCTGCCTGGAGGACGGTCTCGGCGATGACTGGTGGGCACCCGGTCATGACGGTGCCGAGTGTGATGACGGGGAGGGATCCGGCAGGACGGCGCCGGTGACCGGCCCGGACGCCGGAGGGGCCTGCCCGCCGCAGGACTGGACCGACGGGGACCTGGGCGCCCGTGGCACTACGGCCATCGACGAGGCCGTGGCCGGATCCCGTGCGGCGCGCCTGCGGGCGGCCACGGCGCTGGCGGCGGCCCAGGAGCACCTCGAGACCCTGACCCGCCGCCAGCAGGATCTGCGTCAGGCCCGGGCCTGGCGGGAACGGTCCGAGCGGCACGGGGAGCTGGCCGGACGGATCGCCGAGGACCGGGTCGCCCTGGAACGCCATGGGGTCGCCGTGGCCGTGGACCGGAGGGCGAGGGAGGCAGAGGCCGCCGAGGACGCCCACCGTTCCGCCGTGGTCACCATGGAGGGCGTCCAGGCCACCGCGCTGGAGGACGGCCACTGCTGTGCCTGGGCGGCCGAGGTGGAGGACTGCACCGTGGACGCGCGGTT
>JAPFFX010000389.1 GCA_026645375.1 Citricoccus sp. WCRC_4
TCTTCCGATCTGTCTCCAGGGAAAAGCAACCACAGAGGACACAGAGTTCACAGAGATACACAGAGTTCACAGAGATACACAGAGAACTCTTCCTCTGTGTGTCTGTGTGAACTCTGTGTCCTCTGTGGTTATCGGTCTCCTGTTTCTTCACCGGCGGTCGGCCGCAGGCCGGGATGCCTACGCTCGGGACTTCCCCCAGGCCAGCGCCTCCAAGATCCGTTTCCTGGAGGAGAAGGGGCTGATCACCCCTCGCCGGACCGCGGCGGGGTACCGGAAGTACACGGACGCCGACGTCGACCGCCTGCGCTTCATCCTGGCACTGCAGCGGGACCAGTACCTGCCGCTGAAGGTCATCAAGGACTACCTCGACGCGGTGGACCGCGGGGACCATCCGGAGTCACTGCCGGGCGGCCTCACGCTGACGCCACGCTCGGTCTCGGACCAGCTCGCCCAGGAATTGGCCGGGCACACCCGGCCACTGACCCGGGCCGAGCTGCAGGGCATCTCCGGTGCCAGCGCCGACCTGCTCGACTCGCTCGAGCAGTACGGCATGATCGCCGCCGACGATGACGGGCGGTACAGTGAGCACTCCCTCAAGGCCACTCGGTCCGCCGTGGTGCTGGCCGCCCACGGACTGGAGCCCCGGCACCTGCGTCCGTTCCGGGCGGCCGCCGACCGCGAGCTCGGTCTCATCGAACGGGTGACTGCGCCCCTGGCCAGCCGCCGCGACTCCGCGGCCGGAGCCCGCGTGGCCGAGACCGCACGGGAGATCAGCGAGGCCTGCCTGGGACTGCACAGCGCCCTGGTGGGCGCCGCGGTCGCCGAACTGGATTCGTGAGGTAGACATGGCCCTGCCCGACGTGGAGATGACGGTGCTGGGGGTCCGCGTGGAACTGCCCGGCAACCAGCCGCTCGTACTCCTCCAGGACCCCGGCACCGGGACCCTGGTGCCGATCTGGGTGGGCGCTCCGGAGGCCAGCGCCATCGCCCTGTGGCAACAGGGCATCACCCCGCCCCGCCCCATGACCCACGATCTGCTCGTCGACGTCATCGCCGCGGCGGGCACCGCCCTGGAGTCCGTCCGGATCAGTTCGGTGCGGGACGCCGTCTTCCACGCGGAGCTCGTCCTGGACAACGGTGTCCGGGTGGACGCCAGGGCCTCCGATGCCATCGCCTGCGCCCTGCGCGCCGGGGTGCCCGTCCTGTGCGCGGCGGACGTCCTCCACGATGCCGGCGTGGACCCGGAGCAGGCGCTGGAGGACGAGGGCGAGGAGGGGACCGACGAGTCGGCCACCGGTGTGTCACGGTCCGCGGACCGTGACGCCGAGCTGAGCAAGTTCCGCGAGTTCCTCGACTCCGTGGACCCCGAGGACTTCGCCGACGGCGGGTCCGGACAGTCCTGACGGCGTCCCGGCTGCCACCGAGCCGCCCGCCGGGCCCTGCGCAGGGGGCGACACGCTCGCGGTGAAAGCGACTGGGTCTTTGACCGTGGGGCTCCACGGGCCTACCGTCATGGGCAGAGGTTCCACATTGCCTGCCGGTCCATTCGCATCGGTCAGCGGTCCCGGGGCGGGTCGATACCCGTCGCGCCCCGCTGGTCCGGACCGGCGGCTCCTTCCTTCCCCAGTGTGGACCTGAGACCAGGAGGGTTCCAGTGAGTCCCAAAGGCGAGGCCGGGCAGTCCCCGGACGTGACGCATCCTGTGCCTGCACGCACCCCGGCGCAGGGCATGCTGTTCACCGAAGACCTGCCGGTGCTCGACGAGGGCGCCGGCTACCGCGGACCCACAGCGTGCAAGGCGGCCGGGATCACCTACCGCCAGTTGGACTACTGGGCCCGGACGGGTCTCGTGGTGCCCACCGTCCGGGGTGCCAGTGGCTCCGGGACGCAGCGGCTCTACTCCTTCCGGGACATCCTCGTGCTCAAGGTGGTCAAGCGCCTGCTGGACACAGGGGTCTCGCTGCAGCAGATCCGTTCGGCCGTGGAGCACCTGCGCGAGCGGGGCGTGGAGGACCTGGCACAGATCACGCTGATGAGCGACGGTGCCTCGGTCTACGAATGCATGTCGGCCGATGAGGTCATCGACCTGGTGCAGGGCGGGCAGGGTGTCTTCGGCATCGCCGTCGGCCGGGTCTGGCGTGAGGTCGAGGGCTCCCTGGCCCAGTTGCCCTCCGAACGGCTGCATGACACCTCCGCGGACTTCCCCGGCGACGAGCTCTCCCAGCGTCGCGCCCAGCGCAAGTCCGCCTCCTGAACAGCGTCCCCACGCTCCTTCCCGACGACGGCCCCGTCCCTGCCGCTGGCAGGCGAGGGGCCGTCGTGGCCTGTGGGCAGGCTGGCGGGACGCCCCGTCTCAGTGCCGGCGCTGGGTGCGGCGGTCCTTCAAGGGCCGCTGCACCGCGGACAGCAGCTCATCGAACAGTGCCGCGGACTCGGCGGCCGTCCGGCCGGGCCAGGCATGGACGGGCCAGGCGGCTCCCTGGATCTGCTGCCAGTTGCCCTGTTCCGGGATGGCCACGGGAAGCAGCCGGTCGCCGTACATCCGCTCCATCTCGCCCAGGCGGAACTGGTGCTCCACGCTGGCCGGCCGGACGCGGTTGGCCACCACTCCGGTGGACGTCACGCCCTGGGCGTACTCCTTCCGGAAGAGGTCCAGCGCCCGCAGGGTGCGTTCGGTGCCGGCCACGGAGAACAGGCTCGGCTCGGCTACCAGCAGCACGTCCGTCGAGGCGGCCCAGGCCATCCGCGTGACGCCGTTGAGGGCCGGGGGACAGTCGATGAGGACCAGCGCGTAGCGCGTCACGGGCTCCAGCAACTGGGTGAGCCGGCGCAACTCCCGCTGGCGGGTCGTCGGGCGCTCGTACAGCGACGTCCGCGAGGAGCCGCGGACGACGTCGAGGATCCGGGGCGTGCCGCCGGGGCCGCCGTCGCCGTCGGCCGCCGGGACCGCCGTGGAGCCGGTCCATCCCGAGGCGACCACGTGATCGGCCAGGGACACTCGCCGGGGGTGGGAGAGCAGGGTGCCCACGTCCTCGGTGCCGGCGTCCTGCCGGACCCCGAGGCCCGTCGTGGCATCGGCATGGGGGTCCATGTCCACCACGAGGGTGGGGACGCCCTGCGCCTGCGCCGCCGAGGCCAGTCCGAGGGTGACCGAGGTCTTGCCGACCCCGCCCTTGAGGCTGGAGATGGAGATGATCTGCACGGCGGGGGAATCCTGACTGTCGACCAGAGGGTGGGTGGCCCGGGACCGTGGTCCATCCTAGTGCTGACGACACTGTGACGGGTCTCACGTAGTGGGGGCCGGGGGCGTGTGCGACACTGACGGGTGATGCAAGCCACAAGGAAGTGGCCCCACCGTGCGCTGACCGCGCCTGATCGTGTTCCGGCAGACCCGCCGGGCAGCCCAGGAGGCTCCATGTCATCCAACGCCACCGACGGAATGTTCTCGAAGGTGCTGGTCGCCAATCGCGGGGAGATCGCGGTCCGCGCGTTCCGTGCCTGTTACGAGCTGGGGGCGCGGACCGTGGCGGTCTTCCCGTACGAGGACCGCAACTCCATCCACCGGCAGAAGGCTGACGAGGCGTACCGGATCGGGGAGGAGGGGCACCCGATCCGGGCCTACCTGGACGTGGAGGAGATCATCCGGGTGGCCAAGGAGTCCGGGTGTGATGCCATCTACCCGGGGTACGGCTTCCTGTCGGAGAACGCCGGACTGGCGCGGGCCGCGGCGGAGGCCGGGATCGCCTTCGTGGGCCCGCCGGCGGACGTGCTGGAGCTGACCGGGAACAAGGTCGAGGCGCTGCGGGCGGCCAAGGCGGCGGGCATCCCGACGTTGAAGTCCTCTGAGCCCAGCGCGGACGCCGAGTGGCTGATCGGCCAGGCCGATCAGATCGGGTTCCCGTTGTTCGTGAAGGCCGTGGCCGGGGGCGGTGGCCGGGGCATGCGCCGGGTCGAGACGGCCCGGGACCTTCCCGATGCCCTGAGTGCGGCCATGCGTGAGGCGGAGACCGCGTTCGGGGATGCCACGGTGTTCCTGGAGATGGCGGTGCTGCGGCCCCGGCACATCGAGGTCCAGGTCCTGGCCGATGCCTCGGGGGAGACGGTCCACCTGTTCGAGCGGGACTGTTCGATGCAGCGCCGTCACCAGAAGGTCATCGAGATCGCCCCGGCCCCGCAGCTGGACGAGTCCATCCGCCAGGCGCTCTACGCGGATGCGGTGAAGTTCGCCAAGGCCATGGGGTACGTCAACGCCGGCACCGTGGAGTTCCTGGTGGACACCGCGGGGGAGCGGGCCGGTGAGCACGTGTTCATCGAGATGAACCCCCGGATCCAGGTGGAGCACACCGTCACGGAGGAGATCACCGACGTCGACCTGGTCGCCTCCCAGCTGCGCATCGCCGCCGGCCAGAGCCTGGAGCAGCTCGGGATCCGCCAGGACGAGCTGCGGATCCGTGGGGCGGCGTTGCAGTGCCGGATCACCACGGAGGACCCGGCCAACGGCTTCCGGCCGGATACCGGGGCGATCACCGCCTACCGGTCCGCCGGCGGGTCGGGGGTGCGGCTGGACGGCGGGACGATCTACACGGGTGCGGAGATCAGCCCGCACTTCGACTCCATGCTGGTGAAGCTGACCTGCCGTGGGCGGGACTACGCCACGGCGGTGCGGCGGGCGCGGCGGGCGCTGGCCGAGTTCCGGGTGCGCGGGGTGGCCACCAACATCCCGTTCCTGATGAACGTGCTGGACGACCCCACGTTCGTGGCCGGTGACGTGGCCACGGACTTCATCGACGCCCACCCCGAGCTGGCCCAGGTCAACCGCAGTCAGGACCGCGGCTCGAAGGCCCTGCAGTACCTGGCCGATGTCACGGTGAACCAGCCCCACGGGCCCCGGGTGGACGGGATCGACCCGCGGGACAAGCTGCCGGGGTTCCCGGGGGATAAGTCCCAGGAGCCGGACCGCAGCCCGTTCGACGGCCCCTCGGGACACCAGCCGCCCGCGGGCTGGCGGCAGGTGCTGCTGCAGCAGGGCCCCGAGGGGTTCGCCGCGGAACTGCGCGGGCGCACGGAACTGGCCGTCACGGACACGACCTTCCGTGATGCGCACCAGTCGCTGCTGGCCACCCGGGTGCGCACGCGTGACCTGCTGGCGGCCGCTCCGGCGGTGGCGCACACCCTGCCGGGACTGTTCTCGGTGGAGGCCTGGGGCGGGGCCACCTACGACGTGGCCCTGCGCTTCCTCGGCGAGGACCCCTGGGACCGGCTGGCCCGGTTGCGCCAGGAACTGCCGAACATCCCGCTGCAGATGCTGCTGCGCGGGCGCAACACGGTCGGCTACACCCCGTACCCGGTGGAGGTGACCAACGCCTTCGTGGCCGAGGCCGCCGCCACCGGCGTGGACATCTTCCGGATCTTCGACGCGCTGAACGACGTGCGGCAGATCGCCCCGGCGATCGACGCGGTCCGGGCCACCGGGACGGCGGTGGCCGAGGCGGCCCTGTGCTACACCGGCAACCTGCTGGACCCGGCCGAGGAGCTCTACACGCTGGAGTACTACCTGGGCCTGGCCCGGCAGATGGTCGACGCCGGCGCCCACGTGTTGGCCATCAAGGACATGGCCGGTCTGCTGCGGCCGCAGGCGGCCCGGGAGCTGGTCGGTGCCCTGCGCGCCGAGTTCGACCTGCCCGTGCACCTGCACACCCACGACACCGCCGGCGGTCAGCTGGGCACCCTGCTCGCCGCCGCCGAGGCGGGCGTGGACGCGGTCGACACGGCGGTGGCGTCCATGGCCGGGACCACCAGCCAGGTGCCGATGTCCGCCCTGGTGGCGGCCCTGGAGCACACCGAGCGGGACACCGGCCTCGGACTGGACCAGGCGGCCGCGCTGGAACCGTACTGGGAGACCATCCGCGAGGTCTACCGGCCCTTCGAGTCCGGGCTCTCGGCACCGACGGGCCGGGTGTACCGGCACGAGATCCCGGGCGGCCAGCTGTCCAACCTGCGCCAGCAGGCCATCGCCCTGGGCCTGGGCGACCGCTTCGAGCAGATCGAGCGGATGTACGAGGCCGCCAACGACATGCTCGGCAACATCGTCAAGGTCACCCCGAGCTCCAAGGTGGTCGGGGACCTGGCCCTGCAGCTGGTCGGCATGGACGTGGACCCGGCCGCCTTCGCGGAGAACCCGCAGGACTTCGACCTGCCGGACTCCGTGATCGGCTTCCTCTCCGGCGAACTCGGGGACCCGCCCGGCGGCTGGCCCGAGCCGTTCCGGACCCGGGCCCTGGCCAACCGCGGTGCTCGCCGGGTCGAGACCGAGCTCTCGGACCAGGACCGCGCGGCGTTGGCCGAACCCGGAGCCACGCGTCAGTCGACGTTGAACCGGCTCCTGTTCCCGGGCCCGACGCAGGAATACGAGGCCAACTGCGCGACCTACGGGGACACCTCCGTCCTGCACACCCGGGACTGGCTCTACGGGCTGGTGCGCGGGCGCGAGCACGTCATCTCCCTGGGCAAGGGCGTGCGCCTGCTCACCACCCTGCAGGCGATCGGCGAACCCGACGCCAAGGGCCTGCGCCCCGTGATGGTCACCCTCAACGGCCAGGCCCGCCAGATCACCGTGCGCGACCGGTCCGTCGAGTCCACCGCCCGGGCCGCCGAGAAGGCCGACCCCGCCAACACGGGCCACGTGGCCGCCCCCTTCGCCGGCGTCGTCTCCGTCACCGTCGCCGAGGGCGACACCGTGGCGGCCGGCGACACGGTCGCGACCATCGAGGCCATGAAGATGGAGGCCGCCATCACCGCCCACGCCTCCGGCACCGTCACCCGCGTCGTGCTCGGCGGCACCACCGCCGTCGAGGGCGGCGACCTGCTCCTGACACTGGGCGAGTGAGCGGGGTGGTCCCCGCGGAGCCTTAGGCTGAGAGTCATGGGCACCGAAACCTACGACCTCGCCATCATCGGCTCCGGCTCCGGCAACTCCCTGGTCACCCCGTACTGGGACGACAAGCGCGTGGCCATCATCGACTCCGGCACGTTCGGGGGCACCTGCCTCAACGTCGGCTGCATCCCCACCAAGATGTTCGCCTACCCGGCGTCACTGGCCGTGGTGCCGGAGGAGGCCAGCCGGCTCGGCGTGGACCTGGGGCTCGGCGGGACCGACTGGCCCGGGATCCGGGACCGGATCTTCTCGCGCATCGATGCCATCTCCGCCGGGGGACTGCACTACCGGGACGTCGAGCTGCAGAACACCACCGTCATCCCGGAGGAGACACGGTTCACCGGGACCCGCCAGCTGACCACGGCCAGCGGGCGGGTCCTGGAGGCCGAGGACATCGTGGTCGCCGCGGGATCGAGGGCGGTCGTCCCCTCCGTCCCCGGCAGCGACCTGCCCCAGGTCCACACCTCGGACACCGTGATGCGCCTGCCCCGGCTGCCCCAGCGGATCGTGGTGCTGGGCGGGGGATACATCGCGGCCGAGTTCGCCTCGATCTTCTCCGGCCTGGGGTCCTCCGTGGTCCAGGTGAACCGCTCACCGAGGCTTCTGCGCCATCACGACGCGACCATCTCCGAGCGGTTCACCGAGATGGCCTCGACCCAGTGGCGGGTCGAGACCGGCTGGACCCTGTCCCGGATCGAGGAGGGGCTCGACGGCTGGGTGACCGTGCATCTCGACGGGCCCGCCAACACCACCTGGGAGGTGGACGCCGACGCCGTCCTCATCGCCTACGGCCGGGTCCCCAACAGCGACCGCCTGAACCCGGCCGCCGCCGGTCTGGACCTGCATCCCGACGGGCGGCTCGCCGTCGACGAGTACCAGCGCCTGCTGTCCGGCGGTGAGCCGGTGCCCGGGCTGTGGGCCCTGGGTGACGTCTCCAGTCCCCACCAGCTCAAGCACGTGGCCAACCACGACCAGCGCGTGGTCAGCCACAACCTGGAGCACCGGGACGACCTGCGGGCGAACACGCTGGGTCCGGTGCCCTCGGCGGTGTTCTCACGGCCGCAGGTGGCCGCGGTCGGGCTCACCGAGGCGGAGGCCGTCCAGCAGTACGGCGCGGAGAGGATCACCGTCAAGGAGCAGAACTACGGCGATGTCGCGTACGGCTGGGCCATGGAGGACGGCACCTCCCTGTGCAAGGTCATCGCCGACCGCCAGACGGGCCGTCTCCTCGGAGCCCACCTGATCGGCCGGGATGCGCCGAACCTGATCCAGCCACTGGTGCAGGCCATGAGCATGGGCCTGGACGCCCACGCGATGGCCCGCGGCCAGTACTGGATCCACCCGGCACTCACGGAGGTCGTGGAGAACGCGCTGCTCGGGCTCGAGGTCCCGGACAGCGGCTGCCTCTAGGACGAGACCGGCTTGGGGGCCCCGTAGATCTCCTCGACGAGGGACTCGAAGTCCTCCAGGACCACGTTGCGCTTGATCTTCAGAGACGGGGTCATCTGGCCGGACTCGATGGAGAAGTCCACGGGGACGATCCGGAACGCCCGGATCGACTCCGCCTTAGACACCGTCTCGTTGGCCTTGTCGATCACCGACTGGATGTGGTCGAGGACGACCGGGTGCGTGGCGAGCTGGTCCATCGGGGTGTCCGCGGGAAGACCGTGCTGGCCCAGCCAGCCCGGCAGGATGTCCGCGTCCAGGGTGACGAGGGCGGACACGAACGGCCGCTGGTCGCCCACCACGACGCACTGGGAGACCACGGCATCCGCGCGGATCTGGTCCTCCAGCAGCGCCGGCACCACGTTCTTCCCGGACGCCGTGACGATGATGTCCTTCTTCCGCCCGGTGATCGTGAGGTAACCCTCGTCGTCCAGGTCCCCGATGTCCCCGGTGTGGAGCCAGCCGTCCACCAGGTCCTTCTCGGTGAGGTCCGGACGATTGTGGTAGCCGCGCATCACGCAGACGCCCCGGGCCAGGATCTCCCCGTCCTCGGCGATGCGCACCCCGTTGCCCGGGATCGGGGGGCCTACGGTGCCGATCTTCACGCCGTGCGGGACGTTGACCGTCACCGGCGCCGTGGTCTCGGTCAGGCCGTAGCCCTCCATGATGTTGACGCCGATGCCGTGGAAGAAGTGGCCCAGGCGTGCACCCAGGGGGCCGCCGCCGGACACGGCGTGGGTGACCTGCCCGCCCATGGCCTCACGGATCTTCCCGTAGAGCAGCTTCTCGAACACCGCGTGCTTGACGCGCAACACCAGCGGGACCCTGCCGGCACTCTGCGCCGTGGAATAGTCGATGGCGGTCTGGGCGCCGGCCGCGAAGACCTTGCCCTTGCCCCCCGTCTCCGCCTTGAGCTGTGCGGAGTTGTAGACCTTCTCGAAGACCCGGGGCACGGCGAGCAGGAAGGTGGGCCGGAAGGACTGCAGGTCCGGGACCAGCTGCTTGAGGTCGGCGGTGTGGCCCACCTTGGTGCCCGCCGCCAACGCCAGCACGGAGATGAAGCGGGCGAAGACGTGCGCGAGTGGGATGAACATCACGGTGCTGGCCTGCGGGTTGACGACATCGCCCAGGTTCGTCCCCAGGGTCTGCAGGCTCAGCTCGGCGAAGTTGCCGTGGGTGAGTTCGCAGCCCTTCGGCTTGCCGGTCGTGCCGGAGGTGTAGATGATGGTCGCCAGGTCGGTCAGGGCGGCGGCGGAACGGCGGGACTCCATGGTGGCCTCGTCCGGTCCGCGCTCGGCCAGCCGACGCAGCTCGTCGAGACCGTCGTCCTCGATCAGCCAGCTGGCGACCAGCGGATCCAGCTGCTCCTGCCGGACGGCGGTGTCCACGACGCCCTGGTGCCGTGAGGTGTCACAGACGACCGCCCGCACGTTGGCGTCGGAGATGATCCAGGCGACCTGGCTGGGGGAGGACGTCTCGTAGATCGGGACGGTGACGGCGCCGGCGTACCAGATGGCCACGTCCATCAGGGTCCACTCGTAGCGGGTGGGGGCCATGATCCCCACGCGGTCCCCCGGTTCCAGGCCGGCGGCGGCCAGGCCGCGCGCGAGGGTGCGGACATCGTCGCGGAACTCGCTGGCGCTGACGTCGGTCCACTCGGCCGGGGCGGTCTGCCGTGCGAACAGGGGGCGCCGCGGATCGGCCAGGACCTGTTGCTCCACCAGGTCCGTGATGTTCATGTCCCGGGGGACGTCAACGACGGGAGGGGAGATGTATTCCTTCAACGTTCGCTCCTGGTGATCGACGGTAGCCGCCTGCGTGGCAGAGTGGTGGTCCTGGGTGCAGGCCGTCCGGGGCGGGGGGTCCCCATGATCTCCGACCCTACCGGAGGGGCCGCGGCCGGTGTGTCCTGCACCACAGGAAATATTCTACTCATGAGTAACTTCGGTTGTCAGCACGATGGTGGGACGGGCGGTCCGGAAGGCAGTGGACGGGAAGATGGGCGGATCTGCACACCCGGGGGCGCCGGTGGCCGCTGCCATCGGCCTCGACGTCGGAGGCGGGGCGGTCAAGGCCGGGGCGGTCCTGCTGGACGGCCGCGGCCGGCTGATGCCCACGCTCACGGAGGTCCGGGTCAGCCACCACCTCGAGGCGGACGGGTCCGGCCTGAGTGCCCTGTGCGTTCACACGGCGCGGCAGCTGTTCCAGGCCCTGGAGGCCAGCTGGCCGGGCGTGCCCGTGCCGTGGGGAGTCTCCGCCGCCGCCTGGATCGACCCGCGCAACGGCACCGCCGTCTTCAGCCCACACCTGATGGGGTGGCGCCAGCGGCCCCTGCCCCACGACCTGGGCGCGGCCCTGTCGGAGGCGACCGGACTGCCCGCCGCCGCACAGACGGCCGCCCGCGCATCCCGCGGTACCGTCCCGTTGCCCGCGGTCGTCAATGACGCGGATGCGGCGGCCTGGGCGGAGGCCCGACTGGGGGACTCGGGTATCCCGCCGGCGGATCCGGGCCTGGTCGACCGGCCGGACCGGATGGTCATGGTCGCCATCGGCACCGGCATCGGGGGCGCGCTGGTGCAGGACGGGGTCGTGGACGTCGGCGCGCACGGGATGGCCGGGGAGTTCGGGCACATGACCGTGGACCCCTCGGGGCTGCCGTGCCCCTGCGGGAACACCGGCTGCTGGGAACTGCTCGTCTCCGCCGAGGCCCTGGCCGCGCGCGCCGGTCGCCCCTCCGCCCGACCGGTCCTCGACGACGCATTGCGCGGGGATCCGCGCGCCGTGCGGGCGGTGCAGGAGACGGGGCGGTGGCTGGGCCGCGGACTGGCCACCCTGGCCGCCGTGCTGGACCCCTCCCGGTTCGTCATCGGCGGCGGGGTCGGCGTCGCCGGTGACCTCCTGCTGGAGCCGGCACGGGCGGAACTGGCCCGCCACATCCCCGGCGGGCGACGGCGTCCGATCCCGTCCGTGATGGTCGCGAGCCTGGGCAACCGGGCCGGCTGGCTGGGCGCGGCAGGGGTGGCGCTCGAGCGCGCCGGCTGGTCCGTGAGGGGGGCGGCCGCCTCGGGGCAGTGACCGGTCGCGCGGCTCAGACCTGCGCGCCGTCGTCTCCGGGGCCGTCCCGGTCCGCGTCCCGCGGCAGCGCGAAGAAGAGCCCGACGGCGCCCGCCACGAACGCGGCGATCAGCACCGCGAGCACGAGTCCGGGCACGGAGGGCCAGAGGATCGCCGTGAGCAACAGGGCCGCCGGTGCCCCGGCCACCCCGATCATGCTCAGCACGATGGCCGGGTTGCCCGAGCCGAGCGCGGGGGGTTCGGGCGGGACGAAGTCCCCGTCGTCCTCGTCCGCCGAGTAGTCGCGTGGACCCCACTCCCGGGCGGGGGGCGCGGACTCCTCGCGGTCCGGCGCCTCCGGATCCGGTCCGGCCGGCCCGGCCGCGGTCGACGCCGGCCACGCCGGATCCCGGGCACCGGCGTCCAGGGGGCCCAGCCCGGCGATGATCTCCTGCCACTGGCGGTCGACGTCGTCCGGGTCCCGGTGCTCGGGATCGCTGCCCTCGTGGTCGCGGTCCAGGGGTTCAGCCATGGACATCGACCCGTCCACGTAGCAGCTCGGCGATGAACCGGACCGACTCGTCCTCGATGACCCCCGCGTCCCAGTCCAGGGTGGCCACGTGCAAGCTGTTGTGGAGCGGCCGGACGGTCAGCAATCCCGGGGCCAGGCCGCGGCGGAGGGCGGTCATGGAGGAATGGGGCACCACGTGGTCCGTGGTGGACCGGAACGCCAGGACCGGTGCCGTGATCCGCGGCAGTCCCGCGCGGACGGCGGCCTGGAGGGCGCCGACCTGCTGGACGGCTGCCACCGGGGTGCGCGGGTAGGCCTGCTCGTCCACCCCGGGGCGCGCAGCGTCATTGGCGATCGGGGCCACGCTGCGGACGGCGTACTTGAGCACTCTCGCCAGCGGGGCCGCCGGGGAGGCGAAGCGCAGTCCGGGATTCACCACGACGACGCCGGACACCGGCCGGTGGGCGGCCGCATCGAGGGCGAGCGCGCCGCCCATGGACAGTCCGGCGACGACCACGCGCCCGTGCAGGGCGAACAGGCGGTCCACCGTGTCCCGCGCGGTGGTCCGCCACTCGTCGGCACTGACGACTCGGAGGTCCTGCCACCGGGTCCCGTGGCCGGGCAACAGCGGGACCTCCACGTGCGCTCCCGCCGAGGCCAGGGCGTGGGCCCAGCCGGTCACGGACACGGGACCGGAGGTGAACCCGTGGAACAGGGCGACCCCCGTCGAACCGGACCCCGCGGCCGCGGCCAGGGGGCCGTCGTCAGCGCCGTGGAGGGACAGCGCCCGCTGGTGGGCGATCATGTCCCCAGCGTAGCGTCCCGGCCCCCCGGGATCGCTCCCTAGACTGGGAACGGTCCACGCCGCCGCCCTGAGAGGAAGACCATCGTGTTCTACTGGTTCGCCAAGACCTTCGTGGTGGCCCCCGTGACGAACCTCGTGTTCCGGCCCTGGGTGAAGGGCCTGGGCAACGTCCCCGACGAGGGTGGGGCCATCCTGGCCAGCAACCACCTCTCGGTGTCCGACTCGATCTTCATGCCGTCCCAACTCGGCCGCCAGGTCCACTTCCTGGCGAAGATGGAGTACTTCACGGGCAGGGGGGTCAAGGGGTGGCTGACCCGGAAATTCTTCGAGGCCACCAATCAGCTGCCGATGGACCGTGCAGGCGGGCAGGCCTCCCTGGACTCCCTGCGCTCCGGACTCGAGGTGCTGCAGGAGGGCAAGCTGCTCGGCATCTACCCGGAGGGCACCCGCAGCCCGGACGGCCGGCTGTACCGGGGCAAGCTCGGCGTGGCGAAGCTGGCCCTGAACGCGCGGGTCCCGGTCGTGCCGATCGCGATGATCGGCACGGACAAGGTCCAGCCGATCGGCAGGACCATCCCGAACATCCGCCGCGTGGGCATGATCTTCGGCCCCCCGCTCGACTTCTCCGAGTACTACGACCGCGCCGGCGACCGCTTCGTCGAGCGCCAGGTCACCGATCAGGTCATGGAGGCCATCCGGCGCCTGTCGGGTCAGGAGTACGTGGACGTGTACGCCGCCACCGTGAAGAACGCGCCCCCGGCGGACGGCCGTGACGTCGGTTGAGCGCGAGGCCGGGCCGGCGCCCGGGCGCCGGACGCCCGCGGAGGGGTGGGGGGCGGTAGGAGATCGTCACGTGGACGTGGGAACGGCAACCGTTCCGTACCCTTGGAGCATGATTTCTGATCCCCGCACCGATACCCCGGCCTTCGGCTCAGCCCAGTCCAATGGGGCCGCCGACTATCCCGGCCTGGACACGTGGCGGGAGAAGCCGATCACCCAGCAGCCCACCTGGGAGGACCGGGACGCCTTCGCCGAGGTGATGACGGAACTGTCCTCCGCCCCTCCGCTGGTGTTCGCCGGTGAGGTCGACGTGCTGCGCACCCAGTTGGCCGCCGCGGCACGGGGCGAGGCGTTCCTGCTCCAGGGTGGTGACTGCGCCGAGACCTTCGCCGGGGCCACGGCCAACAAGATCAGCGCCCGCGTGAAGACCATCCTGCAGATGGCCGTGGTGCTCACCTACGGCGCCTCCCTGCCGGTGGTCAAGATGGGGCGGATGGCCGGTCAGTTCGCCAAGCCGCGTTCCTCGGACACCGAGACGCGGGACGGCGTGACCCTGCCGAGCTTCCGGGGTGAGATCGTCAACGGCTTCGACTTCACGCCCGAGTCGCGCCGGCACGATCCGCGACGGATGGTGCAGGCCTACAACACCTCCGCCTCGACCCTCAACCTGGTCCGCGCCTTCACCCAGGGCGGCTTCGCAGACCTCCGGTCCGTGCACGCCTGGAACCAGGGGTTCATGAGGAACCCCGCGTACTCCCGCTACGAGGAACTCGCCCAGGAGATCGACCGCGCCGTCCGGTTCATGGACGCCGCCGGCGCCGACTTCGAGGCCCTGCGACGCACCGACTTCTTCACCGCGCACGAGGCCCTGCTGCTGGACTACGAGCGTCCGTTGACCCGCCTCGACTCGCGCTCGGGTTTGCCGTACGCCACCTCGGGACACTTCCTGTGGATCGGCGAGCGGACCCGTGACCTGGACGGCGCCCACGTCGAATTCCTCTCCAAGGTGCGCAACCCCATCGGGGTCAAGCTCGGCCCCTCCACGAAGCCCGAGGACGCCCTGGCGCTCATCGACAAGCTGGATCCCGAGCGGGAGCCGGGACGGTTGACGTTCATCACGCGCATGGGCGCGGAGAAGATCCGGGAGAACCTGCCCCCGCTGGTCGAGGCGGTCCGGGACTCGGATGCCACCCCGCTGTGGGTCACCGATCCGATGCACGGCAATACCGTGACCGCTGCGAACGGCTACAAGACCCGCCGCTTCGACGACGTCATGAACGAGGTGCGCGGTTTCTTCGAGGTCCACCGCGATGCCGGGACCTACCCGGGCGGGCTGCACGTGGAGATGACGGGCGACGACGTGGCCGAGTGCCTCGGTGGCTCCGATCCGATCGACGAGTCCGCGTTCGCCGATCGCTACGAGTCCCTCGTGGACCCCCGGCTGAACCACCAGCAGTCCCTGGAGATGGCCTTCCTGGTCACCGAGGCGCTGTCCCGGTCCGGCCGCGGGGCCTGAGCGGGCGGACGCCCCGGAGGCGGGTCCGCCGTCGGCCGGGGCGTCCGCCCCTCAGGTCGCGGCGCAGCCGCGTCAGAGGATGATGATGCGGACGGTCGAGCCCGGACGGGCCTGGCTGCCGGGCTCGGGAGTCTGACGGCGGACCGTGCCCTCCCGGTCTCCGAGGAGCTCCCCGAGGATCTCCGTCTCCTCCACGGTGAAGCCGGCATCCTCGAGGAGCTGGCGGGCGCGTCCCGCGGGCTGACCGGTCACGTCGGGCACCGTGACGAAGGCCGGTCCGGCGGAGACCACGACGGCGACCGGATGGCCGCCGCGCAGGCTCGCCCCGGCGCCGGGTTCCTGGCGGACCACCAGCCCTCGGTCCACGGTGTCCGAGTGCTCCGTGGAGACCCGGCCCAGGCTCAATCCCGCTCCGACGAGTGCGCGGGAGGCCTCCTCGCGCGCCAGGCCGGTGACGTCCGGCACGTCGAACAGTTCCGGTCCCAGGGACACGGTGACCAGCACGGTGTTGAACCTGCGCAGCTCGGTGCCGGGACCCGGATCGGTGGAGATCACGCTGTCCGCGGCCACGACGTCATGGTGGACGCTGGTCAGCGAGTAACCGACCCCCGTCTGCTGCAACTCCTCCACCGCCGCGGTCTTGCTGTGTCCCTCCACGTCCGGGACGATCACCAGGGCCCCCGGTCCGGAACCGAAGAACCAGCCGGCCAGGACCAGCCCCGCCGTCAGGATCAGGACGACGGCCGCCCAGATCCACATCCGTGTCCCGCTCCGCCGGCCCAGGTCCTCGGTGGGGGTGCGGGCACGCCGGATCGCCTGGCGTCGCTGCCGCCGCGTCGAGGGCGGCTTGGAGGACCTGCCGGGGGAAGGGGGAAGCAGCGGACCGGGGACGGTGCCGCGTTCCTGGGCCGGGGATGCCGGGACGGCTGCACCGGTCCCGGAGTGCCCGGCGCCGCCGGGGCGACGTCCCGGGTCCGGCGGCAGGCTCGGCAGGACGGAGGTGCGCTGGGTGCCCGGTGCGGGTAGGACCGTGGTGACGCCGGGATCCAGGGCCTCCGTGGCGCCGTCGTCACCGATCACGTCCGTGGCATCCCCCGATGTCTCGCCGCGGTCCTCGTCCCGGTACCCGTCCTCCCCGTATCCGTCGTCCTGGTACCCGTCATCGATGACGGGCTCCCGGGCGTTCACCGTGGGGGTCACGGCCCCGAGGGCCTCGGTGGCCTGGCCACCTGCCCGGGCCTGGTCGTCCGGATCCGCGCGCACCCCCCGGAGCGCCTCCGTGGACCGTTCCCCGGCCGTCCCGGCCGCGACGACCGGTGGCTCGAAATCGAGGTCCGCGTCCGCCATCGTGGAGCGCAGGTGCCGGATCTCGGTGAGCAGTACGCCGGCGTCTGCCGGCCGGTCCCGCGCGTTCTGGGCGGTGCACCACAGCACGAGCCGGTCGAGGGCGTCGGCGAGTCCGGGGATGCGGCGGGAGGGCGGCGGGACCTCGTTGTTGACGTGCTGATAGGCGACCTGGATGGGCGAGGAGCCGACGAACGGCTGCCGCCCGGTGAGCATCTCATAGGCCATGATGCCGACCGCGTAGATGTCGCTGCGTTCATCGGCGGGGGATCCGCTCACCAGCTCCGGGGAGATGTAGGCCACGGTGCCCACGAGGGCCGCCCCGATGCCCGTGAAGTCGGTGGTCGCCCGGGCGAGGCCGAAGTCGGCCACCTTGATCTGCCCGTCGCGGGACACCAGGACATTCTCCGGCTTCATGTCCCGGTGGACCAGTCCTGCCCGGTGGGCCGCCGCGAGCCCGTCCACGATGGCCTCGAGATAGGCCAGGGCCACCCGTGGGGTCATCGCCCGGCGGCGCTGCAGCACGGTCCGGAGCGTGTACCCGGGGACGTACTCCATCACGAGATAGGCGAGGTCCCCGTCGGGGCTCTCGTCCACGCCCTGGTCCAGGACGTTGACGACGTGCGGGTGGGACAGCCGGGCCGCCGTCTTGGCCTCGAGCTCGAACCGTTCCACCAGCGCCGGGTTCTCGGCCAGGTGGGGGTACAGCACCTTCAGGGCGACCTCGCGGTCCAGGCGCCGGTCGACCGCCAGGTACACCGTGGACATACCGCCCCGGGCCAGGCGGGACCGTATCTCGTACCGTCCCTCGATGACGGTCCCGTTCAAGGGGTCGGTGCGGCGTTCCTTCACCATTACAGGGTAGACCGGGAGCCCGGACGCGCCGGGGACGCGGGGGTCAGAACCGCTGCATGTACCCCTTGACCTTGGACACGTACCGCTTGGTGTCCGGGTACATGCCGTTACGCGTCACCCCGCCCAGTCCCTGGTAGTAGGCCGCGATGCCGATGTCCACCGACGGGGCGTTGCGCTGCAGCTGGCGAATGATGGCGACGCCCGCGGTGGCGTTGTCGTAGGGGTCCAGCAGGTTGAGCTTGCGCCCCACCAGCTCCGAGGCCCAGGTGCCCGAGGACGGGATGACCTGCATGGCACCGATGGCGTTGGCGGGGGAGACGGCGGTCTGGTTGAAGCTGGACTCCGCGAAGGAGTGTGCCAGCGCGAGGCTCGGGTCGACGCCCATCCGGCGCGCCGTATCGGCGATGATCGCCTGCATCTGGGACCGTGAGGGAACACCGGTACCCAGCAGGGCGCGCTTGTTCTCGTTGGCTGAGGCGACCACGTGGTCCGGGTAGGTGTAGTGGAGGAAGGTGTCCGGCACCAGGCCGTTGCCGGGCGCCGAACCCTGGCTGGAGGACGCGGTGCCGGAGAGCTTGAGGGTCTGGCCGGGCTGGATGACCGAGGCGGAGGACAGGCCGTTGGCCGTGAGCAGGGTCGACAGTCCGATGCCGTTGCGGGCGGCGATGCCCGACAGGGTGTCCCCGGCCTTCACGGTGTAGTTCCCGGCCGAGGCGCGGGAGGCGGAGCCTGCGGTCTGCTGGCCCGCGGTGCCGGAGAGCTTGAGGGTCTGGCCGGGGTGGATGACCGAGGCGGAGGACAGGCCGTTGGCCGTGAGCAGGGTCGACAGTCCGATGCCGTTGCGGGCGGCGATGCCGGACAGGGTGTCCCCGGCCTTCACGGTGTGGGTGGATGCCGTCCTGGACGCCTGGGTGGCCCCGGTGGAAGCGACGAAGGCTGCCGGCAGGCTGGAGGCCAGCGAGGCGGAGGAGAGCCGCACCTGGGCCATCTCGATGTTGACGGAGGTGACCGACCTGGGCGCCAGCGCCTGTCGGGGCGCGTCGGCGGCCGCGGGGGCCGCCAGGGCGGCTGATCCCAGCACCAGGAGGGGCAGGGTGGACGTGGCCACGGCGGACCTCAGCAGGCGCGGTGTACCGGTTGGGCGTTCAGGCATGGATTTCCTCTGCGGTGCGGCACCGAAGGAGGCATCGCGACCAGTGTGACTGGCGTGACAATCCTTGTCGGATGGTGCCTGTGATCAAAATGTGACGTACGACAACGTACCGGACGATGTTTATCGAAAGGTAATCAACAACGTAACGATAAGGTAACCGTGGCGTGTCGCCCTCTGCACCCCTCAAGCCGCCCTCAACGCGTGTCAAGGGCGTTTCGAGAGTTCTCGCCGATCGCTACGATTAAGCGGTGACTACAACGCACCAGAACGAGAACCCGTCATCGGAACTGCCCCTGGAGGACCTGGTCGGCGAGTGGGTTGCCTTCCCTGACCTGGCCGAGCGCTGGGACATCCCCGTGACCCGGGTGCACAACATGGTCAACGACGGCCGCCTGCTGGCCTCCCGCATCGGGGAGAACGCCTATCGGGCGGTGCCGGCCCTGTTCGTGCAGGAGGACGGCCCCCTGGAGGCGCTGCGGGGGACCGTCTCCGTGCTGAAGGACGCGGGATTCAGCGAGGACCAGGCCATCCGGTGGCTGTTCACCGCCGACGATTCGCTTCCCGGCCGCCCGGTGGATGCCCTGCGCGAGGGACGCAAGACCGAGATCCGGCGCCGCGCCCAGGCGCTGGCCTGGTAGCGGACCGTCCTAGCGGCTCTGGCGCAGGATGCGGTGCGCCAGGCGGGCGAGCCCGTGCCGCACCGCATCGTCGACCGGCATCTCCTCCAGGGCGCCCAGTGCCTGGTCACCCAGCGTGGAGACCTCGTCCTCGACCCGGCCCCGGGCACCACACTCCGCCAGCAACGCCTGGAGCTCGGCCACGGACTCGGGCGTGAGGTCCGGATCACCCAGCGAATCCTCCAGGGCCGTCGCCTGGCCCGGAGCCAGCAGGGAGAGTGCGTGGGCCACCAGTTCGGTGCGCTTGCCCTCCCGCAGATCGTCCCCGGCCGGTTTCCCGGTGACAGCAGGATCGCCGAAGACGCCCAGCAGGTCGTCCTGCAGCTGGAAGGCCTCACCCAGGGGGAGGGAGAAGGCCTCGTAGTGGGAGAGGGGTGCGCCGGCCGTGTCGGCCAGCACTCCGCCGAGGTTGAGCGGGTGCACCACCGAGTACCGGGCGGACTTGTACCGCAGGACGGTGCGCGCTCGGGCCAGTGCCTCAGCGGGGTCCTGTCCGGGCACCTCGACCTCGTCGAGGACATCGAGGTACTGGCCCGCCATGACCTCGAAGCGCATCCGGTTGAACATGGTCCTGCCGGCGGACGGCGATCCCGTGGCGTCCGCCGCTCGGGCGAACACCTCCTCGCTCAGGGCCAGGCACAGGTCCCCGGTCAGGATCGCGGCGGACGTCCCGAAGTGCTCGGGGTCCTGGCGCCATCCCGCCTGCTGGTGACGGGCGGCGAAGGCCCGGTGGATGCTGGGTTCCCCGCGGCGCGTATCGGACCGGTCAAGGATGTCGTCGTGGATCAGCGCAGCGGCCTGGAACAGTTCCAGGCCCACCGCCGCGTCGATGATGCGCTGGTCGTCCACGGCACCGCCGGCACCGCGCCATCCCCACCAGGCGAGGATGGCCCGCAAGCGCTTGCCGCCGCGCACCAGGCCGGCGATGGCCTCGACCAGGGGAGCGGCCGACGTCGAGATCTCCTCGGCGCTGCGCCGGTAGTCGGCGAGCAGCGCCGCCATCCGGCGGTCCACCGCCTCGACGAAGGTCTCCTCCGGGAGGTGGTCCTGACAGGGGGGTGCGGGGGCTGAGGATGACACGTCCTCCAGCCTACCGTCGGGACATCGGCCTAGGCTGGACTCATGGATGAACGCAGTTCCGCTGGGGGACCACCACCGGCGGCCCAGGATCCGTCCTGGGATGCCGTCATCCTCCACGTGGACATGGATGCCTTCTTCCTCTCCGTCGAGCTGCTCGAACGCCCGGATCTCATGGGCCGGCCTGCACTCGTGGCCCACCGGGGTGGGCGTTCGGTAGTGCTCTCCGCCTCCTATGAGGCACGGAGCAGTGGCGTGCGCTCGGCGATGCCGCTGGCCCATGCGCTGGCGCTCTGCCCGGGCGTCGCGGTGGTGGAACCACGGCACGACCGGTACACCGCCGCCTCCCGTCAGGTGATGGACATCCTGGGATCCTTCACGCCGGTGATCGAGCAGCTCAGTATCGACGAGGCCTTCCTGGACGTCTCCGGAGCCCGACGCCGCCTCGGCCCGCCGGCCCGGATCGGCGCCTTGATCCGCGAACGCGTCAGGGAACGGACGGGGTTGCCGTGCACCGTGGGTGCGGCAACCACCAAGTCCGTGGCCAAGATCGCCTCTACCCGGGCCAAGCCCGACGGGCTCGGTGTGGTTCCCGGTGCACAGACCCGGGCCTTCCTGGACCCGCTGCCGGTCTCGGCGCTCTGGGGCGTCGGCCCCGTGCTGCACCGCAGGCTCGTGGAGGCCGGCCTGGAGACCGTGGGGGACATCGCCGCCCAGTCACCCCGACGCATGCAACGCTGGCTCGGGTCCACCGGGCCGGCCCTGGTCGACCTGGCCCGCGGCATCGACAACCGCGCGGTGGTGCCCGAGCGGGAGACCAAGTCCCTGGGGGTGGAACGGACGTTCGACGTGGACGTCACGGACCGGGAGGAACTGCACAGGATCCTGGTGGCACTGTCCCATGAGTGCGCCTTCCGGCTCCGCCGGGCCGGGTTCCGTGCCGGTGCGATCTCCGTCAAGCTCAAGGCCCCCGACCTGTCCGTGCGGAACAGGTCCCGCTCCCTGGCGGTGCCGGTGGACTCGGCCGGGCCCCTGGCCGAGGTGGCCGAGGAGCTCCTGGCCGAACTGCTGGCGGCGCGGCGGCACCCGGCCCGACTGGTGGGCCTTCGCGCCGAGCGGCTCAGCGGCGCCGGCGACGCCGTACAGGACGCGCTTCCCTGGGAGGACGAGGGATCGCCGCCGGACCGGTCAGAGACGGACCGGGTCGCGGACGACATCCGGCGGAAATTCCCCTCCGCAGCCCTACGGCCGGCAACGATCGTGGACGGCAGGTCCGCACCCCGGCGCCCAGACCTACGCTGATCGCGGAAAAGTCCAATCTGGGTGGGTCGACGGGCGTGGCCGATATGGCGTGGCGTGCGGCCCGGGCCCTATGCTAGTACTACGAAATTCGTGGCTGGAGGAGGAGGCAGCGATGCCGTTGTCTGAGCGGGAGCAGAAGCTCCTGGAGCAGCTGGAACAACAGCTGAACGCCGAGGACCCGCACTTTGCCACGAGCATGAGTGAGACGGGAACCACTCGCTTCTCGACCTCGCGACTGGTCGCCGGTGCGGTGACTGCGGCGGTCGGCCTCGGAGTCATGCTCTGGGGAATCTCCCAGCAGGCCATCTGGCTGGGCATCATCGGCTTCGTCCTGATGGCCGTCGGCGTCTACGTCGGGACGGCGCGGACCAAGGCCGGTTCAGCGGGGCGCGCGTCCGGTACGGCATCGGCCAAGAAGAACTCTGCTTTCATGAACGGACTGGAGCAGCGCTGGGAACAGCGCCGCCATCAAGACCCGTGAGCGTGGCAGCAGCCTGTCACGACTGATTCACCCGGGACCCCGTCGCATCGCGGCGGGGTCCTCTCGTTGTCCCCCACTTCCCTCCACCGGGCCGCCCCACTTCCCTCCACCGGGCCGCCCCACTTCCCTCCTCCCCGGCCAACACGGTGGGACCGTCGCCCCTGACCACCCCGGGGGCCGGAGGGGGTCGGCGGTCATCCGGGGACGACTCTGAGTGGGGCATTCGCAATATCCTCCCATGTCAGAGCCCGTTTCACGCCACGACGAAGGGGTCGTGTGGCTTGACGGTGGAGGGCAGTGGGGTAAAGTGGAGGACATCAGAGGATGGTGGTGTTGAGGGAGGCTCAAGCGGCCCTTTCGGACGGCAAAGGCGGTGCTCCATGTTCTTGGGGACCTACACGCCTCGGCTGGACGAGAAGGCCCGTCTGATCCTCCCGGCGAAGTTCCGCGAGGAGCTAGCCGACGGTCTGGTCCTCACCAGGGGACAGGAGCGGTGCATCTACGTCTTCAGTGCTCGTGAGTTCGAGAGGGTTCACGAGCAGATGAGGTCGGCTCCGCTGTCCTCACGCCAGGCCAGGGACTACATCCGCGTCTTCCTGTCAGGCGCCTCCGACGAGGTTCCGGACAAGCAGGGGCGGATCACCATTCCGGGACCGCTGCGCAACTATGCGGGACTGGACCGGGACGTGGCGGTCATCGGAGCCGGTACGCGAGCCGAGATCTGGGATGCCGAGGCCTGGAACTCCTACTTGGAGGACCAGGAGAACGCCTTCTCGGAGACCGATGAGGAAGTCCTCCCGGGGATCTTCTGACCGGCCGGTCCTCCGCCCTCCGGCGGCCGGGGCGGCGGACACAACCGAACAGCGCGGATTCTTGCATGAGACCTCCAGCCGCCCCAGGCCGGACCTGACCCGACTTCCCCTGGGCCAGGCACGGAACCGGTGAGCGATTCCGGCCCTGACCCGACTTCCCCCGGGCCAGGCACGGAAGACGTGCGGATGGGGATCTGATCCAAGGGTCCGCCTGTCACTTAATGGGGTCCTCTGCCGTCGCGAGCCGGACGGGGACCCGTGGAACCGGACGAGGTCGAGCGTGGAAAGGGACACACGGCTTGGGTGAAGAGCAGAGACCGGCACAGGACCGGCACGTTCCCGTCATGCGCGACCGCGTCCTGGACCTGCTCTCCCCGGGACTCGACGCTGCCCGCGTCGCCGGGCGCCGTCCCGTAGCCCTGGACGGCACCCTGGGCATGGGGGGACACGCCGAGGCGATCCTCCGACGGCACCCGGACGCGGTCGTCGTGGGGATCGACCGGGACACCGAGGCGTTGCGCCTGGCGGCCGAGCGCCTGGCGTGGGCCGGGGACCGCCTGCGGACCTGGCACGGGACCTATGACGGTGTCGCCGAGGCCCTGGCCTCGGCCGGTTTCGCCGAGGCGGACGCCATGCTCTTCGACCTGGGCGTCTCCTCGTACCAGCTGGATGAGCGGGAGCGCGGTTTCGCCTACTCCTACGACGCGCCGTTGGACATGCGCATGGACACGACCGGGGGGATCACCGCCGCCGACGTCGTGAACGAGTACGACGAGGACCGGTTGCGCCGGATCATCCGGTCCTGGGGTGAGGAGAAGTTCGCCGGCAGGATCGCCTCGGCCATCGTCCGCGCCCGCCAGGACGCGCCCTTCGAGACCACTGGCCGGCTCGTGGAGGTCATCCGTTCGGCCGTCCCCGCCGCTGCCGGCCGCAGCGGCGGGCATCCCGCCAAGCGCACGTTCCAGGCCCTCCGGATCGAGGTCAACGAGGAACTCGACGTGCTCGAGGAGACGCTGCCCGCAGCGATGCGCGCCCTGTCAGTGGGCGGGCGGCTCGTGGTCATGAGCTACCACTCGCTCGAGGACCGGATCACCAAGAAGGCCATCACGGCACAGTCCACCTCCACGGCGCCCCCCGGATTCCCGGTCGAACTGGAGGAACACGAACCGGTGGTCCGGGTCCTGACTAGGGGCGTGGACAAACCCACGGAAAAAGAAATCGAAGAAAACCCTCGCGCCTCCTCAGCAAAAGTGCGCGCCATTGAGAAGATCAGACCATCAAGGAGCACAGCATGACCGCAACGCAGCAGCGCACTGCCATGCAGCAGCCCGTCCACGCCCGCGAGAGCACCGCTCCGCAGCTGGACCGGGCTGCTCCTTGGCAACCCACCGTCAGCCCTGAGTACCGTGCCGCACCGGCGGGCACCCAGGGCGCGGAGAACCGGGGCCGGACACCGCTGGCCGTGGTCCCGGCGCCGGTCAGGAGGACCGGCCGGGGCTTCGTCGCCCTGTGCGTCGGCATCCTGGCCATGGCGCTGCTGGCCGTGCTGGTGGTCAACATCACGGTCTCCAACCGGCAGTACGAGATGGTCGGACTCAAGAGCGAGCAACTGGACCTGACCCAGTCGAACGAGCTGCTGCGCCAGCAGGTCGAGCACCTCGAGGCGCCGCAGAACCTCGCTGCCGAGGCAGACCGGCTCGGCATGGTGAAACCGGGGGACATCGCTGCGGTCGACCTCGCCACCGGCCGGGTCACCGGCGCCGCCACCTCGGCCGAAGGCGAGGACGGGCCCACCGGCCTGATCGCCGCGCCCGTCGGCCCGGCCGAACGGGCTGCCGCCCAGGCCGCCGAAACCGAGGCCGGAGAGACCGGCCGGGAGCCCGGGCAGGACGCGGCCGGGACGACGGCACCCGAGGCGCCGGCCGGCGTGCAGCCCGAACAGGACGCTGCGACCGGGCCGGACGCTGAGGCCGGGCAGAATGCTGAGACGCGGCAGGACCCGTCCGGCACCGTCGCATCCGGCGCCGACCGGGATCTCAACGGCGGGACGATCCCCGCCCCGCAGTTCGCCGCCAGCAGCGCCGACTGAGACGCACCGCCGGACACGGTCCGGCCTGAACCACCCCCGACGAACTGACGAACGACCGGACGACGGCCCTGCCGTGGGAACCGGCAGGAAGGACTGCAGCAGATGGCCCAGGCCTCCGATGCCCGAAGCGCCACGGACACGACCGGCAGGCGCCTGCGCCTGGGCATGGTCATCGCCCTGGTCCTTCTGGCGGTGCTGGCCCTGCGGCTGGTCCTCATCCAGGGGGTGGACGCCTCCGGCCACGCGCAGGACGCCATGAAGGAGCGGTTGCGCTCGGTGACGGTGTCGCCCGACCGCGGATCGATCCTGGATTCCCAGGGACGGGTGATGGCCGCCTCGGTGGCCCGCTACGACCTGGTGGCCGACCAGCGCCTGGTGAAGGACTTCCGGCGCTGGGACGAGGAGAGCGCCTCGATGGTCGACGTGTCCCTGTCCGACTCACTCGACCGGCTCTCCGGGATCCTGGGCATGGATCGTGCCGAGCTCGAGGCCCGCATGGTCGGTGACCGGCCGTACAAGGTCGTATCCAAGGGGGTCACACCGGAGATCAAGGACCAGGCGCTGGACCTCGGCATCCCGGGCCTGCTGGCTGAACCCGTCACCGAGCGCACCTACCCCAACGGTTCGGTGGCCGGTTCGATCCTGGGCTTCGTCGGCGGTGACGGCACCCCGCTCGAGGGACTCGAGCTGAGCCAGGACGAACAGCTCTCCGGCGAACCCGGCAAGCGTACCTACGAGATCTCCGCCGACGGCGTGCGCATCCCGAACGCCGAGTTCTCCGAGGAACCCGCCGTCGACGGCCAGGACGTCAGGCTGACCATCGACCAGGACGTCCAGTGGTTCGCGCAGGAGGCGATCGCCGCGAAGACGGAGTCCTACGACGCACTGTGGGGCAACATCGTGGTGATGGACGCCAAGACGGGTGAATTGCTGGCCATGGCGGACTCCACCACGGTGGATCCCTCCGATCCGACTGCCACGGACAGCCTCTTCTGGCGGCCCACCGCACTGACCCAGTCCTACGAGCCCGGATCCACCGGCAAGGTCCCCACGTTCGCCACCGCGCTCGAGGTCGGCGGCGTGGAGCCGACCGACGCCTACGAGGTGCCCAACAAGCAGGAGTTCGACGGGCAGATCATCAACGACTCGATGCCCCACGACACCTACGAGATGACCACGGCCGGCATCTTCACCCGGTCCTACAACACCGGCACGGTCCAGGTGGCCCAGAGCGTCGACGACCGGACCCGCTACGAGTACATGAAGAAGCTCGGGATCGGCGAGCACCTGGACATCGGCCTGCCCGGCAGCAACAAGGGGATCCTGGTGCCGCCCGAGCAGTGGGACGGCCGCCAGCGGCTCACCACGATGTTCGGCCAGGGATACACCCAGACCACCCTGCACATGGCGCAGGTCTTCCAGACCATCGCCAACGGCGGGGTCCGGCGGCATCCCCAGCTGATCGACGCCTACATCGATCCCGACGGCTCGGAACACGTGCAGCCGGACCCCGAGGGCACCCGGATCTACTCCGAGGAGACGGCCGAGGAGATGCTGCGGATGATGGAGGGCGTCGTGCAGGTGGGGACCGCCGGACCGGCGAAGATCCCCGGCTACCGCGTGGGCGGCAAGACCGGTACGGGCGAGGCCGCCGGCGTCGGCGGTTACAACGGCTACACGACCTCCTTCACCGGCGTGGCCCCGCTGGACGATCCCCGGTTCGTCGTGGCCGTCTCCGTCCACCGCCCGCAGGGCAACTGGAAGAACTGGGAGGTCGAGGACACCGCCGCCGAGGTCCTGTCCTACCTGCTGAACCAGTACAGCGTCCCGCCCTCGGACGCCGAGCCGCAACACTACGATGTCTTCACCGACGAGCCCCAGAAACGACCCTGGTAGACCCCGGATGACCACACCACTGACTCCCGCCGCGCAGGACGCGGCCTTCCGTCCCGCCCAGACCGAGCCGATCCGCTGGGACGACCTGCTCGCCGGACTCGCTCGCGCGGGCCAGCCGGCCGACGTCGTCGGCAGCACCGCGGACCGTCCGGGCCCCACCGGCGTCACCATGGACTCGCGGATGGTCCGCCCGGGCGACCTCTACGCCGGCGTCCCCGGGGCCTCCCGGCACGGCGCGGAGTTCGCCGGGACGGTCATCGCCGCCGGGGCGCGAGGCATCCTGACGGACCGAGAGGGCGCCAGGCTGTGCGCCGCCTCCTCCGCCGGCATCCCGGTGCTCATCGTGGAGGACGTGCGCGACGCCGTCGGGCCGGCTGCCGCGGCCGTGTACCGCAACATTGGGGCCGGGCCCCGGTTGTACGGGATCACGGGGACGAACGGCAAGACCACCACGAACTACTTCCTGACGGCCCTGCTCGGCGCGCTGGGGGAGACCACCGGGATGATCGGGACGATCGAGATCCGGGCCGGTCGCCGGGTGGTGCCCAGCACCCTGACCACCCCGGAGTCCACCCAGTTGCACGCCCTGATGGCCCTGATGCGCCAGGAGGAGGTCTCCTCGGCGGTGATGGAGGTCTCCTCGCACTCCGTCAGCTACCGACGGATCTCAGGACTGCACTACGCGGTGGCCGGGTTCAGCAACCTCACGCAGGACCACCTGGACCTGCACGGTTCCATGGACGAGTACTTCCGGGCCAAGGGTGGCCTGTTCGACGCCGACCGCACGGACCGTGCCGTGATCACCCTCGACGGCGGACCGGACGCGCCCGACGCCGACGGCCAGACGTGGGGGACCAGGATGGCCGCCCACGCAGGCTGCCCGGTCGTGACCCTGGCCCTGGGACCCGCGGCCGACCATGGTGGACGCGCTCTGACCGGTGACTGGACCCTCACGGACCTCGTCGCCGAGAGCATGGGCCACCGGTTCACGCTGCGCCACGCCGCCTCGGGGCGGGACGTCACCGGTTCCACCGGGCTGCCCGGGCGGTTCAACGTCGCCAACGCCGCCCTGGCCGCCGTGATGGTGTTCGAGTCCCGGCCGCCGGAGGACTGGGACGAGATCGCCGCCGTGCTCGATGCGCCCGTGGGAGAGGGGCCGTTCGCCACGGCCGTGCCCGGGCGCATGGAGGTCGTCGGCCGGGCCCCGGACGCGATCGTCGACTTCGCCCACAACCCCGACGGCCTGGTCCGCGCCCTCGGATCGGTCCGCGAGGCACGCCGCGCCACCGGCAACGACGCCGGACGGACGATCCTGGTCTTCGGGGCCACCGGTGACCGGGACCGGGCCAAGCGCCCGGGCATGGGCCGGATCGCCGCTGAATGGGCCGACGTCGTGATCGTCACGGACGACGACCCGCACACCGAACCCCCGGCCGGGATCAGGACCGAGGTCCTGCGGGGGGTCCACGAGGGCGTGCGCACCGCGGCCGCAGCCGGCCGCACCGTCCAGGTGCACGAGTCGGCGCCACGCCAGGACGCGATCGAGCTGGCCGTGTCCTTGGCCACACCGGCCGACACCGTCCTGCTCGCCGGCCGCGGTCACGAGACCGTGCAGGACATGGACGGAGTGGACATCCCGCTCGACGATCGCGTCGAGCTGCGGGGCGCCCTGGCACGGCACGGCCACGGCCCCTCACCGGTTTCGCCCGGGCCTGCACGTAAAGTTGACGGGTCATGATCGAACTCACCGCCTCCGCCATCGCCGGGGCCACCGGGGGCGTCCTCACCGCCTCGGCGTCCCCTGACCTACTGGTCAGCGCAGCCACCACCGACTCCCGCGAGGTCTCTCCGGGGACCCTGTTCATCGCCAAGCCGGGTGAGCAGGCCGACGGGCACGACTTCATCCCGGCGGCCCGGTCCGCCGGGGCCACCCTCGTGCTCGCCGAGCGCGAGACCACGGACGCCGGGGGACAGGCCGACCCGGCCGTCATCGTCGACGACGTGGTCCTGGCCATGGGACGGCTGGCGTCGTACATCGTCGCCCGGATCCGGGAGCACTCGCCGACCACGGTCATCGGCATCACCGGGTCGGCGGGCAAGACCACCACGAAGGACCTGCTGGCGAGCATCCTGGGCACCGACGGTCCCACCGTGGCGCCGCAGGGGTCCTACAACGGGGAGGTGGGCGTCCCACTGACCGTGTTCCGGGCCGGCCTGGACACCCGCTACCTGGTGGTCGAGATGGGTGCCGACGGAATCGGCAACATCGAGTACCTGGCGGACATGGTCGCGCCGGACATCGGCGTGGTCCTGATGGTCGGCAGCGCCCACGCCGGCAAGTTCGGCGGCGTGGAGAACATCGCCCGGACCAAGGGCGAACTGGTGGAGGCGTTGCCGGCAGACGGCGTGGCCGTCCTGAACCGTGATGACGCCCGGGTGGCCGCGATGGTGGACCGGACCTCCGCCCGGCTGGCGTGGTTCTCCACCGAGGACGGCAGCTTCCCGCTCATCGACGCGGACGTGGCCGACGGTACCGCGGACTTCTCCGCCCTGGCCGCGAACCTGACCACGACCGAGGGGCAGCACCCCGAGTTCGACCTGCAGCTGGGTGCGGGCACCGCGGCCGAGACCCATCACGTGGTCTCGGGACTGATCGGCCGGCACCACGCCACGAACATCGCAGCGGCCGCAGCGGCCGCCCATGCCGCCGGGCTGCCGGCCGACAGGATCGCCGCCGCCCTCGACGGGGCAGGAGCGAGGAGCCGCCGGCGGATGGAGCGCACCGATCGCCCGGACGGCGTGACGATCATCAATGACGCGTACAACGCCAACCCGGAGTCCATGCGGGCGGCGCTGAAGACGCTGGCCATGATCGGACGTTCCACGGGACGCCGGACGTGGGCCGTGCTGGGGGAGATGCTCGAGCTGGGGGAGGCCCGGATCGCCGAGCACACCGCGATCGGCACGGCCGTGGTCCGGTTGAACATCGACCAGCTCGTGGTGGTCGGCCGCGGTGCGCGGCCGCTCTACACCTCCGCCGTCAACGAGGGGTCCTGGGGCGACGAGGTCGACTTCGCCGAGGACCTGGACGAGGCCGAGGAACTGCTCCGGCGCCGCCTGGCACCGGGGGACGTGGTGTTGTTCAAGTCCTCCAACGGCGCTGGCCTGGGGGACCTCGGGGATCGACTAGCATTGGCCCCGGCCAGCCCGGAACCGGGTGCCGGAAGCCGGAAGGAGCAGCGCCAGTGATAGGCCTGTTGATCGGTGGTCTGCTCGGGCTGGTCCTGACGCTCGTGGGGACCCCCCTGTTCATCCGCTTCCTGGTCAGGAAGGGATACGGACAGTTCATCCGCGACGACGGACCGACCACCCACAAGACCAAGCGCGGCACCCCGACCATGGGCGGGGCCGTGTTCGTGGTGGTGACCGTGGTGGCCTACTTCCTGACGCACTGGATCATGGGCGGCCTGGGACTGGAGAACGCCGGGCCGACCGCCTCGGCGATGATCCTGTTGTTCCTGATGGCCGGCATGGGACTGGTGGGGTTCCTGGACGACTTCAGCAAGATCTCCAACCAGCGTTCCCTCGGACTGACGCCCTGGGCGAAGATCGTCCTGCAGGGCGTGGTGGGCACCGCCTTCGCCGTGCTCGCCCTGAACTTTCCGGACGGGCGCGGGCTCACCCCCGCCTCGACGTCCATCTCCTTCGTGCGTGACCTGCCGATCGACCTGGCCTTCGCCGGCCCGGTCATGGGACTGATCCTGTTCGTGGTCTGGTCCAACCTGATCACCACGGCCACCACCAACGCGGTGAACCTGACCGACGGGCTGGACGGCCTGGCCACCGGCGCCACCGCCATGATCACCGCCGCCTACATGCTGATCACCATCTTCCAGTCCAACCAGGCGTGCTCCGCGTCCGGCGCGGCCGCGGGCTGCTACGAGGTCCGTGACCCGCTGGACCTGGCGATGCTCGGGGCCATCCTCACCGGCTCGCTCATGGGCTTCCTGTGGTGGAACACCTCGCCGGCGAAGATCTTCATGGGGGACACGGGGTCGCTGGCCCTGGGCGGGGCCCTGGCCGGGTTCGCCATCCTGTCCCGCACCGAACTGCTCGTCATCGTCCTGGCCGGGCTGATGGTCCTCATCACCCTGTCCGTGATCATCCAGGTCGGCTACTTCAAGCTCTCCGGCGGCAAGCGCGTGTTCCTCATGGCCCCGCTGCAGCACCACTTCGAGCTCAAGGGCTGGGCGGAGGTCACGGTGGTCGTGCGGTTCTGGCTGATCGGCCTGCTCTGCGTGGCCCTCGGCGTGTCCCTCTTCTACGGCGAATGGGTGCTGGTCCGATGACGACCGGGAACGCTGCCACCCATCCCCGGCTCGACGCCCTGACCACGTGGGACGCGGACTGGTCCGGGTTGCGGGTGGTCGTGGCCGGCCTCGGCCTGTCCGGGTTCTCCGCGGCCGACACCCTGGCCGAGCTCGGAGCCGACGTCGTGGTCGTGGACGGCCGGGACAGCCCGGAGAACCGTGCCCGGGCAGACACCCTGAGGATCGTGGGGGTCCGCGAGGTCCTGCTCGGCGAGGACCAGGCCCGGTTCCTTCCCGACGTCGGCGGGTCTTCCGCCGAGCTCGTGGTCACCTCCCCGGGATGGCGCCCGGACCAGCCGTTGCTGGCCGCGGCCGTGGACGCCGGCGTCCCGGTCTGGGGAGACGTCGAACTGGCTTGGCGGGTCCGCCAACGCGCCGGACGCAAGACGGCCGACTGGCTCGTGGTCACCGGCACCAACGGCAAGACCACCACGGTGGGCATGATGGAGTCCATGCTGCTGGCCGCCGGCCTGAGGGCGGTGGCCTGTGGCAACGTGGGCACCCCCATCCTGGACGCGATCCGCGATCCGGAGGGCTGGGACGTGATCGCCGTGGAGCTCTCCAGCTTCCAGCTGCACTGGACCCACCACATCGAGCCGGCCGCATCGGCCGTGCTGAACGTGGCCGAGGACCACGTGGACTGGCACGGGTCCTTCGAGGCGTACTGCGCGGACAAGGCCAGGATCTACGAGCACACCCGCGAGGCGTGCATCTTCAACGAGGCCCAGCCCGAGACCATGCGCATGGTCGAGCAGGCCGACGTCCAGGAGGGCTGCCGCGCGGTGTCCTTCACCACGGACACGCCGGGACTGTCCATGCTCGGCGTGGTGGACGGCATCCTCGTGGACCGGGCCTTCCTGGACGAACGGGCCCATCAGGCCCTGGAACTCGGCCATGTCGAGGACCTCGGGCCGATCGCGCCCCGGCACCAGGTGGCCAACGCCCTGGCCGCAGCCGCGCTGGTGCGCGCCATCGGCGTGCCGCCGGAGGCCGTCCGGGACGGGCTGCGGTCCTACCGCCCCGGGGAGCACCGCATCCAGCTCGTGGCCAAGGCGGATGACGTGCTGTGGATCAACGACTCCAAGGCGACCAACCCCCATGCGGCGGACGCCTCACTGGCCGCCTTCACCGACGTGGTCTGGATCGCCGGCGGACTGCCCAAGGGCGTGACCTACGACGAGCTGGTCTCCCGCCACGCCCACCGCCTGCGTGCCGTGGTGCTCATCGGGGCGGATCCCAGCGAACTGGCAGGTGCCTTACAGCGACACGCACCCGACGTCCCGGTCCTGTCGACGGCGGTACGCGACACTGGAGGGGATCCCTCGGACGGCCATCGGGCCATGGACGCCGCGGTCCGGGAGGCCGATGACGTGGCCCGGCCCGGAGACGTCGTGCTCATGGCGCCCGCGGCGGCGTCCATGGACCAGTTCACGTCCTACGCAGACCGAGGGAACGCCTTCATCGACGCCGTCGCCCGCCTCATGGAACACAAGGGGCTGAGCAGCTAAGGAGCCCACCCATGGTGACCACCCCCCAACGGCCCCTGCGCCGTACCCGGGGTCCCGCCAGGGGCCGGCGTCCCCGTCCGGCGACCGGCGCGGTCCCGTCCGTGTCCGGTGCCTCGTCCGCGCGCGCGGGCACCGGCCGCGC
>JAPFFX010000391.1 GCA_026645375.1 Citricoccus sp. WCRC_4
TAGTCCGCGTCCCGGGCGTCCGTGATGAGCATGTGTCCCGGCGCGTGGCCGATCGCCAGGGGCGGGCGGGACTCCATGACCGCGGCCTGCGGGGTGACCCCGCACGCCCAGAACACCGGCAGGTGTCCCTCCGGGATCTCCACGGGATCGCCGAAATCCGGGCGGGACAGGTCCTGGATGCCCAGCTCGTGCGGCGCCCCCACGTGCACGGGGGCTCCGTGGACGGCCGGGTAGCGCGAGGTGATCCGCACGGCGTCGGACACCTGGGCGGCCGGGACCGGGCGCATCGAGACCACGAGCGGCCCGGCGAGGCCGCCGGCCGGGGCGCAGCGCACCGAGGTGCGGTACATCGGCACGTTCACGCCCTGCTCCTGGTGCGCGACCGGCACGCCGCCGGCCACCAGGGCGGCCTCGAAGGTGAAGGAACAGCCGACGATGAACGTCACCAGGTCCTCCCGCCAGTACTCGGTGATCGACGTCGGCTCGGCCACCGGGAGGCCGTCCTCGTAGACCACGTACTTCGGCACGTCGGTCCGGACGTCCCCGCCGGCCAGCAACTCGGAGGTGACCTCACCGGCGTCGAGCACACCCAGCAGGGGCATCGGCTTCGGGTTGCGCTGGGCGAACAGCAGCAGGTCGAAGGCGTGGGAGCGCGGGACGATGATCAGGTTCGCCTGGGCATAACCGGCGGAGAAGCCCGACGTCGGCCGCATCAGTCCGGCGCGGAACAGTGCCCGCGCCTCAGCGGGGGAGAGGGCCTGTGCTTCTGCCGGAGACGGTGACGGGGGGCCGGAGGGGCGGTCCCCGGCACCTGGCGCGGGAGGGGCGGTCAGGTTCATGCGCCGGTCATCATCTCGATGGCGGGGACGAAGGAGTTGATGGACAGGAACGCGGTGATGATCCAGACGACCACGCCGAGCACGATGAGCCACACGGGGTAGCGGTAGCCGTTCAGCAGGTCCCGGCGGCGGATGGCCACCCACAGCAGCACGCCGAAGCCGATCGGCAGGATCAGCCCGTTGAACGCGCCGGCGAAGACGAGCAGGGTCTGCGGCGCCTGGCCGAGGAGCAGGAAGGCGATGGTGCACACCACGATGAAGGCGACGGTGAGCAGGTTGCGCCGGCGCGGGTCGCCGTCCGAGCGGGTGATGAAGGAGACGGAGGTGTAGGAGGCGCCGATGACCGAGGTGACGGCCGCGGCCCACAGGATGACCCCGAACATCCGCAGGCCGATCTCGCCCGCGGCGCTCTGGAAGGCCTCCGCGGCCAGGTTGTCACTGGTCAGTGCCACACCACCGGCGACCACGCCGAAGATGGCCAGGAACAGCAGGGTGCGCATGACGGCGGTGACGATGATGCTCAGCACGGAGGTGCGGCTGATCTGCTTGATCGCGCGCTCGCCGCGGATGCCCGAGTCGATCATGCGGTGGGCCCCGGCGTAGGTGATGTACCCGCCGACGGTGCCGCCCACGAGGGTGGTGATGACCAGGAAGTCGACCTGCTCGGGGAACACCGTGTTGCGGAGGGCCTCCCCGACCGGAGGGGCGGCGACGATCGCCACGTAGAGCATCAACAGGATCATGACCGCGCCGAGCAGGACGACGATGCGGTCCAGGGCCATGCCTGCTCGCTTGGACAGGAAGATCAGGATGGCGATGACCGCCGAGGCGGCGCCGCCGATCTTGGGGTCAAGGCCGAACATCGCGTTCGCCCCGAGCCCGGTTCCCGCGATGTTGCCGATGTTGAAGATCGCCCCGCCGATGAAGACGAGTGCGGCGAGCACCCAGCCGACGCCGGGCAGGACCTTGTTCCCCAGCTCCTGGGCCCGCATCCCGGAGATGCCGATGACCCGCCACACGTTGAGCTGGACCGCGATGTCGACGAGCGTGGAGACCACGATCGCGAACGCGAAGGCGGCGCCGAGCTGGACCGTGAAGGTGGCGGTCTGCGCGATGAAGCCCGGGCCGATCGCGCTGGTGGCCATGAGGAACATGGCTCCGAGCAGGGCGGTGCGTTGGGCCTTGACGGTCAGGGGAGCCCTCTCGGAGTGCCCTTCCGTGGACCCGGCGGGGTCCGTGCCGGTCGCCGGCTTCGCAGTGTCCTTCATGGTTCCTCCCGAGGGTGGGTGACTGGCATCACAGATGCAGGCTGTTGAGAAGGCTACCGGTTGTTCAACAATCCACGCAAGATATTGTTCAACAATCATGCGGGGAGCGGGGGTGCTGCTGATCGTGCCGATGCCGGCACCGGCACTTGAAGTTCCGCCGCCGGCCGGAGAACACTGGGGTCATGCCGAAGAAGAACGATGACGCCCCGCAGCTCAAGGACCAGGAGATGTACGAGGCCCTCCGTGAGGAGGGGGCCAGCAAGGAGAAGGCGGCCCGGATCTCGAACGCCGCCGCCCGGGACGGCCGCTCCGAGGTGGGCGAGCGCGGCGGGGAGTCCGGGTCCTACGAGGACTGGACGGTCGAGGAACTCAAGGACCGGGCCAGGGAGCTGGAGATCACCGGCTACTCGGACCTGCGCAAGGACGAGCTGATCGAGAAGCTGCGCAACCACTGAGCCTCCGGGCAGCTCCTCGTCTCAGTCACCGTCGCCGTCGCTCCCGGTCAGCAGGGCCAGCAGGGCCCGGTCGGGCTGGCGCGTCAGGTCCATGACCCGGCCCTTCTCGAACAGGTCCAGCACCCGGGGGTCGATGTAGGACTCCCGGGCCACGGTGGGGGTGTTGTGCAGCAGCTCCGCACTGGCCCGCACGGCGATCCGCACCGCCTCCGGCGAGGTGGCCCCCGCCCGGTGGGACCGTGCCAGGGACCGGGCCGCGGCCATCGTGCCCTGCCACGTGCGGAAGTCCTTGGCGGTGAACTCGAGCCCGGCGATCTCGGTCAGGTACTCGTTCACCGCCTCGGCCGAGATGCCCCTCCACTCCTTGCGGCGTCCCGACTTCACCGGATAGCAGACGGCCGGTGCCGTGCGCGGCGTGAGCGGCACGCCGGCGAAGAACTCCGCCAGGTCCGCGTCCCGCAGGGTGAGGTCCCACTCGCTGCCGGACTTGCCCCGGAACACCAGGCGGACCTCCGTCCCCTGGACCTCGACGTGCCGCCGCTGCAGCGTGGTGGCCCCGAAGGCCTCCAACTGCCCCGAGTGCTCCTTCCCGCCCACGCGCAGGGCGCCGCGGTCCATCAGGCGCACGGCGGCGGCCAGGGCCCGACGCCGGCCGGTCGCCTCCGCCTGACCGGCGGCGGT
>JAPFFX010000405.1 GCA_026645375.1 Citricoccus sp. WCRC_4
GGCGTTCGGACTGCTGGTGCAGGCCATCCGGCGCGCGAGCCGACTGGCCGTCACCATGGAGGCCCGCGGCTTCGGCGCCGGCGCCCGGACGTGGGCCCGGACCTCACGGTTCACGGCGATGGACGCCCGGGTCGTCCTCGGCGGGTGCGCCCTGGCCGCACTGGCCGCCGGCCTGGCCCTGGGGGCGGGGACGTGGAACCTGGTCTGGGACTGAGCCTGGTCCGGGACTGAACCTGTCCGGGGGCTGAGCCCGGCCCTGGGGCCGGGTTCAGTGCAGCGGGCCGTGCCGCCCGGGGGATCGGTCCTCGTCCAGGAAGACCGAGAGCTGTTCGGTCAGTTCCCGGTCCACGTCCAGGGGGACCCCGTCCAGGGACGTCACCGGGGCCACCCCGCGCACGGAGGACACGAGCCACACGCCGTCCGCGTCGAACAGGTCCGACGGCTCCAGCGGACCGTAGCCGAGGTCCCAGCCGGCCGCCTGGGCGGCGGCGAAGATGGTGCCCTGGCTGGTGCCCGGCAGGATCCCGGAGCTGCGCAGCGGCGTGACCAGCTCCACGGTGTCCGGGCCGTCGGCGGTCGGGATCCGGCGGGCCAGCAGCACGGTCGAGGTGGGCCCTTCGAGGACCTTGCCGTCGGAGGAGACGAAGATGACGTCGTCGGCCCCCTGGGCGGCGGCGAACCGCATGGCCGCCATGTTCACGGCGTAGCTGAGGGTCTTCGCGCCCATGAGCAGCCACGGGGCGCGCTCGGAGACGGAGGAGTCGAAGCCGCGGTCCAGCAGCAGGACGGACAGGCCCCGCTCGCGCCCGGACGCCAGCCCGGGGGAGACGGGGGAGACCAGCACCCAGTACGTGCCGGTCAGCGCCGGTGCGTCCGGAGCGGTCCCCGCGGTGATGTCCTTCAGCTCGCCGTCGGAGCCGGTGTCCGCGGTGCCCCGCACGTAGTGCCCGCCACCCGGGGCGCCCTCCGGGCCCCGCGTGGCCACGAGCTTGACCACGGCGTCCCTGCCCGGGTTGCCGGCCGCGTAGGCCGTCAGCCCGGTGACCGCCGCCTGGCGCCAGGCCTGGGCGTCCGGGACCGGCAGGTCGAGGGAGGCGGCCGAGGAGACCAGCCGCTCCAGGTGGGAGTCCTCCTTGCGGATCCGGTGCCCGGTGTCCCCGGCGAGGGCGGTCATCGTCTCGAAGATCCCGTCGCCGCGGGTCAGGCCCTGGTCCGTGACCAGCACGGCAGGCTGCCGCGGATCGGCGACCCGGGTGCCGACCCCGTCCGCGGACGGGTCGAGGAACACGACCACGGAGCCACCGGGCTCCGGGATGAACGATGCGGATTCGTGCGTCATGGACCCCAGACTACGCATCCGGCCCCACGTTCCGAGCTCACCCCTGGTGCGCGCCGGACACCGGCGCACGGCAGGGGTGACCTCGGCCCGGCGGGGCGGCGGACGGCGCGGTCCCGTCAGACCCGGGCCGGTTCCGGTTCGGGAGCCGCGTCGCCGGCGCCATCAGCCGGGGCGCCCTGGTCGGCCGGCCCGGCCGCGTCGTCCGCCGGCTGGCCGGGCTCCGCGCGGGAGTGGTCGCGCTCCAGGGCGGCACCCTCCACGTCCACGTTCGGCAGGATCCTGTCCAGCCACCGCGGCAGCCACCAGGCGGCGTCGCCGACCAGGTGCATCAGGGCGGGCATCAGCAGCAACCGCACCAGGAAGGCATCCAGCAGCACGCCGAAGGCCAGGCCGAAGCCGATGGGCCGGATCATGGCCGACTCGGCGAAGACGAACCCGCCGAACACGGAGATCATGATGATCGCCGCGGCGGCGACCACGGCCCGGCCCGCGTGCAGGCCGTCCATCACGGCCACGCGGGACGGGGCCCCGTGGGCGTAGGACTCGCGCATGCCGGAGGAGATGAACAGCTGGTAGTCCATGGCCAGCCCGAACAGCACGCCCACCATGATGGTCGGCAGGAAGGCCAGGATCGGCCCCGGGTTGTGCACCCCGAACACCGTGGACAACCAGCCCCACTGGTAGATGGCCACCACGCCGCCCATGGCCGCGAAGACGGACAGGATGAACCCGCCGGTCGCGATCAGCGGGACCACCAGCGAGCGGAACACCAGGATCATGATGAGCAGGGACAGCCCGACGACGACGCCCAGGTAGAGCGGCAGCGCACCGGACAGCTTGTCCGCCACGTCGATGAACCCGCTGGTCATGCCGGCCACGGCCAGGTCGGAGGCCTCCCCTGCCGGCACGGTGGCCCGCAGGTCGTGCACCAGCGCCTCGGTCGAGACCGCGTTGGGGCCCTCGGCCGGGATGACCTGGAACATCATCATGGTGGAGTCCTCGTTGACGGCGGCCGGGACCACCACCTCCACGTGGTCCAGGGACGCCAGCTGCTCGCCGACGGCGATCTGCTGGTCCATGACCTCGCCCTCGTCCAGGCCGGCGGGCAGGTCGGCGGTGACCACGAGCGGGCCGTTGTAGCCCTCCCCGAAGGCCCCGCCGAGGGCCGTGTAGGACTGGTATGCGGCCGACTCCGGCGGTTCGGAGCCGCCGTCCGGCAGGCCCAGGCGCATGGAGAAGAACGGGATGGCCACGATCGCCAGCGCCAGCACGGAGCCCAGCGAGATCAGCACGGCGCGGCCGGTGGGCATGGCCGTGCGCTGCCGGCCGGCGCCGTGGGACCGGCGGGCCTCGAGGTGGCCGGCGGAGGCCGACTCGCGGCCCCGTTCCTCCTGGCGGCGCAGGCCCGACTCCACGGCGCGGAGCTCCTGGTCCCGCTGCAGCCGCGCGCGTTCCGTGCGGCTCAGCGCGCGGTGGCCGATCAGCCCGAGCAGCGCGGGGGTGAGGGAGACGGCGATCAGCACGGCGACCAGCACGCAGAAGGCGCCCACGGTGCCCATCAGGCCCAGGAACGGGATGCCGGTGACGTTCAGCGCGGCCAGCGCGATGATCACGGTCAGGCCCGCGAACACCACGGCGTTGCCGGAGGTGCCATTGGCCAGGCCGATCGACTCGTGCAGCGGTGCGCCGTCCTTGAGCTGGCGGCGGTGCCGGTTGACGATGAACAGCGCGTAGTCGATGCCCACGGCCAGGCCGAGCATGAGGCCCAGCACGGGGGTGACCGAGAGCATCTCGATCATGCCGGAGAACGCCAGGGACCCGGCGGCCCCGATGCCCACGCCGATGAGCGCGGTGAGGATCGGCAGGCCCGCGCTGATGAGGGTGCCGAGCATGATGACCAGCACGATCGCGGCCACGACCAGGCCGATGACCTCGGCCGGGCCCACGATGCTGGGGATGGTCTGGGACAGCGAGGTGGTCGGCAGCACCTCGACGCCCTCGATGTCCGCGTCCTCCAGGGCGGAGACCACGGCGCCCTGGATGTCCTCGGTGACGTCCAGGGTGGGCCGGTCGAACACCACGTTCCCGACGGCGGTGCTCCCGTCCTCGGAGACGGTCCGGTAGTCCCCGGCCAGGGCCAGCAGGTCCTCGCCGCGGTCGAGCTCGGCGCTGCCGGCCTCGGTCTCCGCGGCGCCCTCCTCCAGCTGAGTCCGTTGCGCCTGAAGCTGTGCCCGGCCGTCCTCGAGCTGGGCGCGGCCGGCGTCCAGCTGGGCCTGCTGGGCGTCCAGCTGGGCGATCATCGCCGGCGGGGTGCCGGCCGCCTCGGCCTGGGCCCGGGCGGCGTCGAGCTCGGCCTGTCCCGCGTCCAGTTGCCGTTCTGAGGCGTCCAGCTGCTCCTCGGCCCGGGCGATCCGTTCCCGCCCGGTCTCGACCTGCTCCTGTCCGTCGGCCAGCTGGGCGCGACCGTCCTCGATCCGGGCACGCTGGTCGGACAGCTCGGCCTCGGTGGTGAAGGGGTCCACCACGGCGTCCACGCCCTCGAGGCCCTCCACCTCGGAGAGCACCCCGCCGATGCCCCGGCGCTGGCCCTCGGTGAGTTCCGTGCCGTCGGTGGTGCGGAACACCACCGAGCCGGTCCCGTTGGCCGCCTCGGGGAACTCCTCCTGGAGCCGGTCCGTGACCTGGGACGTCGGGGTGCCGGGGATGGTGATGGAGGTGGTGAGGGTGCCGCCGAAGGCCAGGAACCCGCCCACGGACAGGGCCAGCGCCGCCAGCCAGGCGACGATGGCGACCCAGGGCCGGCGGGACGAGGCGAAACCGAGGCGGTAGAGCAGTTCGGCCATGAGGGGCGCTCCTTCGGGAGGGAAAGACTGCAGCGGGGACCGGAGACGGCGCATCATGGCAGGGTCCGCCGGCGGGTCCGGCGACCACTATAGTAGACGGACCGTCTCGTATTGAAACAGGGTCTCCCCCGGTCACCGGTGCCCGCGACGACGCGGGGCGGTGGGGCGGGACCGGCAGGCACAGGAGGTCATCGGTGAACGCAGCATCAGGGCCCGCTTCCGCGGAACAGCGGGGGCGTCCGCGCAGTGAGAAGGCCCGCGTCGCCGTCCTGACCGCGGCCGCCGACCTCATGCTGGCCGGTGGATTCGAGCACCTCACCGTCGAGGGCATCGCCGCGGCGGCTGGCGTCGGCAAGCAGACCGTCTACCGCTGGTGGGGGTCCAAGGCCGAGGTGGTCGTCGAGGCCATCGCCGAGAAGTACCTGGACGTGCCGATCGGCGGTCCGGCGGACACCGGGGACCTGCGGGCCGACCTGCGGGCGTGGCTGATGGAGATCCGTGACCGGGTCGAGGAGGGGGACACCTCACGGCTGGTGCAGGCCATCATGTCCGCCCTCGCCGCGGCGGGAGAGACGGCCGAGGCGATCGACGAGGCCCTGATCCAGCCGATCATGACCGGCCTCGACGCCCGGTTCCACGCGCATGACCGCGCCCACCCGCGATCCCTGCCGGCGCCGCCGTCGTTCCTGGCCGAGACCGTGGGCGCGAGCCTGCTGCTGCACGTGATGTTCGGCCGTCCGCTGGACGAGGAGCGGATCGGGCGGCTGCTGGACCTGGTGGCCCCGTCCGCACCGTAGGCTGAGGGGATGCTCTGGCCGCTCGCCGAGTTCGGCAACTATCCCCACTGGCTGACCATCCTGTTCTGGGTGGTCGACGTCGGCATCCGTGTGCTGCTGCTGGGCATCGTGCCGGGCGGCCGCCGTCCCGCCGTGGCGATGGCCTGGCTGCTGGTCATCTTCTTCCTGCCGCTGCCCGGCCTCGTGCTGTTCCTGCTGCTGGGCTCGTTCCGGCTCGGCGGCCAGCGCAAGACCCGCCAGCGCGCGGTCAACGAGGCCCTGGGCCGGGCCACCTCGCACCTGGAGCTGCCGAACGACGCCGGCCAGGCACCCCTGTACGTGGCCTCGGCCGCGCGCCTGACCCGGAACCTGACCAGCTTCCCGATGCTCGACGGCAACCACTTCGAGTTCATCACCGACTACCGGGCGTCGATGCGGCGGATGGCGGAGGACATCGACCGGGCCACGGACTACGTGAACCTGGTCTTCTACATCACGGCGCTGGACCCCGAGGGCCGGGAGGGGTACGCCAACGAAGTGCTGGACGCCCTGGAACGAGCGAAGGACAGGGGGGTGGCGGTGCGGATCCTGTTCGACCACATCGCCTCGCGGCGCGTGCCCGGATACCGGAAGCTGACCCGCAGGCTGGACGCGGCCGGGCTGGAGTACCACCCCGCCATGCCCGTGATGCCGTTGCGCGGCAAGTACCAGCGCCCGGACCTGCGCAACCACCGCAAGATCCTCGTGGTGGACGGGCTGGTCGGCTACACCGGCTCGCAGAACATGATCGAGCCCGGGTACAAGCGGCCCTCGGCCCACCGGATGGGCCGGGAGTGGGTGGACCTGATGGCCCGGGTCACCGGCCCCACCGTGGCCTCGCTGGACATCGTCTTCGCCACCGACTGGTACTCGGAGACGGGGGACCCCTTGGAGGGGAAGCTGCGGGACCCCTCGGAGGAGGAACTGAACAACCACGAGGGCTCGATCGCCCAGGTGGTGCCCTCCGGCCCAGGGTTCGCCAACGAGAACAACCTGCGCCTGTTCAACCATCTCTTCTACGCGGCCAAGCGCCGGCTCGTGGTGGTCTCGCCGTACCTGGTGCCGGACGACTCGATGCTCTACGCCCTGACCACCGCCGCCCAGAAGGGCGTCCACGTGGAACTGTTCGTGTGCCGCAAGGCCGACCAGTTCATGGTCCACCACGCCCAGCAGTCCTACTACGACGCCCTCCTGGCCGCCGGGATCCGCATCTGGCGCTACCCGGACCCGAACGTGCTGCACGCCAAGCTGTTCACCGTGGACGACGACGTGGCCGTCTTCGGCTCCTCCAACATGGACATGCGCTCGTTCTCGCTGAACATGGAGGTCTCCGTGCTCACGGTCGGTGCGGAGATGGTCGAGGCCCTCACCGAGGTGATCGAGCAGTACCGGGAGGTCTCCGAGGAGCTGACGAAGGAGCAGTGGGACGCCCGACCGCGGGCCGAGCGCTGGGTGGACAACGTCTTCCGCCTCACCTCGGCCCTGCAATGAGCCGGTGACGCTCCTCAGCCGGGCCGGGTGACGAGGTCGGGCAGCCGCCGGACCCGTGCGTCCGCGCCCTGCCGGGCGCGGAGGGTCGCCAGGAAGTGGGCACGCATCCGGGCCCGGTCGGGTTCCACCCCGGTGATGAGCCGGAAGGCGTCCACGGCCTGGCCCACGGCCATGTGCCCACCGTCCAGGACGCGGCAGCCGGCGGCCCGGGCGGCGACGATGAGCTCGGTATCCACGGGCAGGTAGATCACCTCGGCCACCCACTGGGTGCCGTCCAGCAGGCCGGTGTCGATCGGGGTGCCCGGATGATGGTGCATTCCCACCGGGGTGGCGTTGACGATCCCGTCGGCGGCCCGGACCAGCCCGGGCAGGTCCTGGACGCTGGCCGCCGCGATGCGTCGGTCCGGGAACAGGGCCGACATCGCCCGGGCTCGCTCGGTGGCGCGTCCGGGGTCCACGTCGAACAGGTGCAGGTGCTGGACGCCCTGGCTCAGCAGGGCCGCCGCCACCGCGGAGCCGGCCCCGCCCGTGCCGAGCTGCACCACGCTGTCCTTGGGGGCATCGGGCAGTTCGGTCGCCAGGCCGGAGGCGAAGCCTGACTGGTCGGTGTTGTGGCCGATGAACCGCCCGTCGCGGACGAGCACGGTGTTGACCGCCTTCAGGGCGGCCGCGTCGGGGGCGATCTCGTCGAGGTGGGCCAGCACCAGCTGCTTGCAGGGATGGGTGATGTTGAACGCGGTGAACCCCAGGTCCCGGCCGGCAGCCAGCAGCTCGCCCACGTCCTCCGCCGGGCGGCCGATGACGTCCAGGTCGATGGCGCGGTAGAGGTAGTGCAGGCCGTGGTGGCGGGCCTCCGTCTCATGCAGGGCGGGGGAGAGGCTGGCGGTGATGCCGGACCCGATCAGGCCGACCAGGTGGGACTCGGACGTGGTGCTCATGGAACTCCTTGGAGGGGCCGGCGCGGTGACGGTGTGGTGGGCCGGTCAGGGGCGGGAGGGCAGTTCCGCGGCCAGGCGGTCCGCGGCCTTGCGCAGGGCGGGCAGGTGTTCCTGGAGCCCGTCCAGGGTGGTGCGGAAGATCGGTGCGGCCAGGGTGACTGCACCGATCAGCCGGTGGGCGGGGGAGAGGACGGGGGCGGCGATGCCGGCCATGCCGAGGTCGTTCTCCTCGGACTGCCCCGCCCAGCCCTGCCGGCGGATCTGCTCGACCTGACGGCGCAGGACCTCGCGGTCCGTGACCGAGTGCTCGGTGCGGGGGGTGAGGTCAATGGTGTCGAGCAGGTGCTCGCTCGTGGCGGGGTCGGCGAAGGCGAGCAGGACCTTGCCCGAGGCGATGGTGTGCAGGGGTGCCCGGTCGCCGGGATCGGTGGTGGTGCGGAACTGCGGGCCGTCCACCTTGTAGGCGGTCAGGCTGCGGTCGCCGTCGAGCACGTGCAGCACCGAGCTCTCGCCCGTGTCCCTGGTCAGCTGTCGCAGGATCGGTTCGGTGGCGCCGTCGAACCCGCGCTGGTGGGCGACCTTCTGGCCCAGCTGGTACAGGCGCACCCCCAGCCGGTAGCGCTTGTCCAGGGGGTCGTAGGTGGCGAAGTCGGCCTCCACGAGGGTGTTCACCAGCCGGTAGGCCGTGGAGAACGGGTGACCGGTGATGTCGGCGATCTCCCCGGCGGTCGCGCCGTCCGGGTAGTCCCCCAGCAGGGTCAACAGGTCCAGCACCTTGGTGGCGGTACCGGATTTCGCGGTGGCCATGGCTTCCTCCTTGACACGTGTCGTGAGTCACAGCATACTCGTAAATCAGAATGCGGCAAGCATTGCCAATAAATGAAATGGAGAGGAAGGGGTCTTCCCTCTTCGTTCTCCCTCCATCCGGCCCTGGCGCCGAGCCCAGATGAGCTGACCGAGACAAGGTCCTCAGCCCTTCTTCGATCCCACAGGAGTTACCCCTGATGTCCACACAGTCACCGGCGGGCACGGTCTCCGCCCCGACCACTCCCGCTCAGGATCAGCGTCAGCTCAAGCGGGCCCGGAAGGCCTCCCTGGCCGCTTTCCTCGGCGGCGCCCTGGAGTACTACGACTTCTTCATCTACGCCACCGCGGCCTCGCTGATCTTCAGCCACATCTTCTTCCCCGCCGGGGACCCGACCGTGGCCCTGATCCAGTCCTTCGCCATCTTCGGGGTGGGCTACATCTTCCGCCCGCTGGGAGCCTTCGTGTTCGGCCACCTCGGGGACAAGATCGGGCGCAAGAACACCCTGGTGATGACCCTGGTGCTGATGGGAGGGGCCACCTTCCTCATCGGGGTGCTCCCCGACTTCGAGACCGCCGGCTACTGGGCGCCGATCCTGCTGGTGTCCATGCGCATCCTGCAGGGCCTCTCCGCCGGTGGCGAGACCGCCGGAGCCGCGGCGCTGACCATGGAGGAGTCCCCGGTCGGGCGCAGGGCGTTCTTCCCCAGCTTCGCCATGAGCGGGATCTCCGCCGGGATCGTGCTGGCCTCCCTGGTGTTCCTCCCCGTGGCGGCCATGTCCGAAGAGGCCCGCATGTCCTGGGGCTGGCGCATCCCGTTCTGGGCTTCGCTCCTCGTGCTGGTCGTGGCCTACCTGGTCCGCCGGTCGCTGGAGGAACCGGAGGTCTTCGAGCAGAAGGCTGAGCACAAGGACTTGGTCAAGCTGCCCTTCGTGGAGATGTTCCGCACCCACCCGGCCCAGTTCTTCCAGGTCACCCTGATGTCCTTCCAGGTCGTGACCAACACCTTCATGCAGGCCTTCGGCCTGGCCTACGCCACCCAGGTCGTCGGCATCCCGGCCGCGACCATGCTCTGGGTCAGCATCCTGGGCAATGCCCTGGCGATCTTCACCCAGCCCCTGTTCGCCTCGTTCTCCGACCGGATCGGGCGCAAACCGATGTTCATCGGTGGCGTCACGGGCTCGGCGATGCTGATCTTCGTCTACTTCAACGTGCTCTCCACCGGCAACCTGCCCATGATCTTCCTGGCCAGCACCCTGATCACCGCCGGCACCTACGCGGTGTCCAACTCCATCTACCCTGGCTGGTTCCCCGAGCTGTTCAACGTCCGGGTGCGCTACTCCGGGATGGCCATCGGCCTGCAGGTCGGCATCCTCTGCGCCGGCTTCACCCCGGCCTTGGGCACCGCCCTGGTGGGCGGGGACCCGGCGAACTGGGGCCCGGCGGCCTGGATCGTGGCCGGCTCCTCGATCATCGCCGTCATCGGCGCCCTGTGGGCCAAGGAAACCTACCGCACCCCGCTGGAACAGCTGGGCAAGCCCGTCCACCACCCAGAGGCCCACGGCGCCGTCAGCCGCTGAGCCGTCGGCCACCGGACCCGGCGCCCCGCCGGACCGGCCGGTCCCGGGAGACGCACGGTCTCCCGGGACCGGCCCGCGGCGCCCGTAGGGAGTGAGGGCGCACGCAACCAAGGAGGATTCGCAGTCCTCTCACAGGAGACCGCTCCGGGTAAG
>JAPFFX010000412.1 GCA_026645375.1 Citricoccus sp. WCRC_4
AGTTCCTCGCGCAGGCGGGCCTCGATCTCGAAGCAGCGCGGGGCGGAGATGTCCTCGAGGTTGATGCCGCCGTAGGCCGGGGCGATGGCCTTGACGATGGAGATGATCTCCTCGGTGTCCTTGGTGTCCAGGGCCACCGGCCAGGCGTCGACGCCGGCGAACTGCTTGAACAGGGCGGCCTTGCCCTCCATCACGGGCATCGCGGCCTCGGGGCCGATGTCCCCCAGGCCCAGCACCGCGGTGCCGTCGGTGACCACGGCGACCGTGTTCTTCTTGACGGTGTACTGCCGCGCCAGGTCCTTGTCCTGGGCGATGGCCTGGCAGACCCGGGCCACGCCCGGGGTGTAGGCCCGGGAGAGGTCGTCACGGGTGCGCAGCGGCACCCGCAGGGTGGTCTCGATCTTCCCGCCCTCGTGCAGCTGGAACGTCTGGTCGGAGAGCTCCAGGACCTCGGTCCCGTCCAGGGCGTCCAGGGCCTGGCGCACGCGCTCGGCATGACCGGCGTCGATGGTGTTGCAGCTGACGGCGACGATCATGTACTCGTGGTGGGACTCCACCACGTCCAGGCCGGTGATGGCGGCACCGGAGGCGGCCACCTCGGCGGTCAGGTCGGAGGTCGCGGTGAAGGACGCGGGGGCCTTGACCTGCAGGGTGATGGAATAACCGGGGCTGGGTGCTGCCATGAGAGCTCCTTTGTAGGAGAGGGCCGAATGGTCGTCTGCTCCATGGCCGACGGACCAGTCCTGATCGAGGCCGAGTCTATCGGCGGGCAACCCTACTGATCAGTCGTGTGTCGTCACACTGTCGCGTCCTAGAAGCCCCTGAGGATGACGTTCCAGTAATCCCGGGGGAGGAACTCGAGGTCGAAGAACCAGAGGGCGCGGCTCGGGCCCAGCAGCGGGACCCCGGGGATGCTGGGGGCCAGTTCGTTGTCCCGGTCGTACTCGGCGAAGACCGCCCGCCCCCGCTGCACGGTCACGGGTGTCACGGTGTAGCCGTCGTACCGGGCGGTGGGTTCACGGCCCTCCCGGGCGGCCAACAGGTTCGCGGCGAGGACCTTGGTCTGGTGCCGCAGCCCGCCCCCGGACGAGGTCGTCTGCAGCGCGGCCGCGTCCCCGCAGGCCCACACGGTGGGCACCCGGCGGTGACGCAGGGTGTGTGGATCCACGTCCGCGTAGCCGGCCGCGGACGTGCCCGGTCCCGCCTCGGCTTCCGGGCCCGCGGCCGTGCCCAGTCCGGCCTCGGCGATCCAGGCCGGTGCCGCGTGGACCGGGGAGTGGTGCAGCAGGTCGTAGGGCAGCTCACGGGGGGTCCCGTCGACCGTGGCGCGCAACCGACGGGCGCCGGCATCGATCGAGCGCACGCGCGCGTTCGTCAGGACCGTGATCCCGTAGCGTTCGACCCACGGCTGCAGGACCCGGTCCACCTCCGGCTGGCCGAACAGGGTTCCGGTGGGCGTCAGCAGGGTCACCTCGATGTCCTGCAGCACGCCCTGACGCTGCCAGTAGTCACAGGCGAGGTAGAGGATCTTCTGGCCGATCTGCGGGGTGGGGGCCGGGCCGTCCGGGATGGTGAACAGCGCCCGTCCGCGGCGCAGCCCGCGGATCAGCTCCCAGGTCTTCGGGGCCAGCTCCACGGTGTAGTTCGTGGAGGCGTGCGGACCGGCCACCGCCTCGGCGCTGCCGGGCACGTGATCCCAGTCCGGGGTCGAGCCGGCACAGATCACGACGTCCCGGTAGCCGAGGTGTTCGCCCGAGGACAGCGTGGCAGTCCGTGCCGCGGGGTCCAGCGCCTGGACGCTGTCCTGGACCCACCGCACGCCGCGGGGCATCACGCGGTGCTGGGCCCGGGACATCTGGTGCGTGGTCTTCAGGCCCGCGCCCACGTAGGACAGCATCGGCCGGTAGTGGTGGGTGGACTTCGGCTCCACGATCGCGATGTCCGTGATGCCCTTGCGGTGCAACCGCGCGGCCAGGGAGATGCCGGCGTTGCCACCGCCGATCACGAGGACGTCGGCGGTTCGCTCTGAGGGTGCAGGGGGCATCGTGACTCCGTGGGACGTGGAGGGGCTCTGCGGTCCCGGCCGGGCCCGCCCGACCATTCGACCACGGGCCGCGGTGACCTCACCATGGGTGGCCGCGCCCACGGTCCCTCAGCCGGCGGAGCCCACGGGTCCGGTCATCGCCCGGTGGGTCCCCGAGCGGTGCAGCCAGGACCGGTGGACCTGGTGGATGCCCTCGAGCAGGACGCAGGCCACCGCACCGGTCGCCACGGCGGCCACGGTGAGGTCCGTGGGCGGGTACTCGAACTGGTGGAAGTCCTGCGAGGCCGGGACGGTGAGCACCAGGAACAGCAGCACGTACATGGAACTGACGAGCACCAGCTTCCACCGGGTCATCGGCCGGGAGATGAGGTTGAGCACCCACAGGCCCATGAGGGTGAGCGTGATGACGGAGGCGGTCTGGACCTGCCGGACCGAGACCTCCTCCGTGAACCAGCGGGCATAGCCGTTCACGGCCAGCATGCCCATCAGGATGACCACCCCGGAGGGGATGGCGAAGCGCAGGGCGCGGCCGAGGAACCCGGGGACATAACGACGTTGGTTGGGCGCCAGGGCCAGGAAGAACGTGGGCAGCCCGATCATCAGGAAGTCCACGGTGGAGGCCTGCCGCGGCAGCAGCGGGTACTGCCAGGCCAGCAGGGAGAACACCACCCCGAACAGCAGGGCGTAGGAGGTCTTCGTCAGGTACATGTGGGCCAGCTGCTCCATGTTGGCGATCACCTGACGGCCCTCGGCCAGCACGGCCGGCAGCCGGGAGAAGCGGCTGTCCAGCAGCACCAGGCGGGACACGGCCTTGGTGGCCGGGGCGCCGTTGCCCATCGCGATGCCCAGGTCCGCGGACTTCAGGGCCAGGGCGTCATTGATGCCGTCTCCGGTCATCGCCACCACGTGCCCGGCGTCCTGCAGGGCCTTGACCATCCCCTTCTTCTGGTCCGGGGAGACGCGCCCGAACACGGAGTGGGTGTCCAGGATCTCCCGTCGCTGCTCGTCGTCCTCGGGCAGGTGCCGGGCGTCGAAGCCGTCGCCGTGCAGCGTCATGCCGACCTCGCGGGCCACCGCGGCCACGGTGCGCGGGTTGTCCCCGGAGATGATCTTCAGCTCCACGCCCTGGGCGCGGAAGTACTCGAGGGTCTCGTGGGCGTCGTCCCGGACCTTCTCCCGGAAGGTCAGCAACGCCACCGGGACCAGCCCCGGGGGCAACCGCTCACCGGTCCTGCGGCCGTTGCCGGTTCCGGTGACGCTCCCGGTGCCCGGGACTGTTCCCGGCATCGACCCGTCGGTCCCGAACCACTCGCCGGGTGACGCCGGCGTGTCCGCCCGGCAGAGCAGCATGGTGCGCAGGCCCCGGTCCGTGGTCTCCTGGCAGAGGGCCTCGATCCGGTCGGCGTCCGTTCCGTCGGGCGAGTCCCCGTCGAGCAGGGCCTCCGGGGCACCAAGCACCCACGCCCCGTGCGGGGCGGCGCCCGGCGTCGAGGGGCGGGACCCATCCTCGGGACCGAAGGCCACGGCGGACCAGCGCCGGGTGGAGGCGAAGGGCACCTGCGCCGAGGGCGTCTCGTCGGG
>JAPFFX010000047.1 GCA_026645375.1 Citricoccus sp. WCRC_4
ACGTGGTGCTGGAGCGCGGTTGCTTCGACGACGGCCATGCCACCCAGATCCTGCAGGACCTCCAGGACTGCGTCACGGAACACTTCCCCCTGCCCGTGGAGCACAGCACCTTCCAGCTGGAACCGCCCGGACACCGGGACGGGGAGGGCCACGTCCACTCGTGAGCGCGCCGGACGCCCCGGAGGGCTGGACCACCGCTGCCGCGGCCACCTGCGCTCATACCCCCTGGGGGTACTTGCAGTGATACCCCTAGGGGGTATATGGTCGAGTCATGAGCAGCGAAGCGAACCTGACCGCCGGTGTCGTCGCCCCGCCGACGGGCCGGGGCACCCGGCCGGCCGACGAGCCTGACGGCGCCCCGGGCCATGGCTACAGCCCGCGCAAGGACGAGTACCTGAAGCGGTTGCGCCGGGTCGAGGGACAGGTCCGCGGCATCAGCCGCATGGTGGACGAGGACCAGTACTGCATCGACGTGCTGACCCAGGTGGCCGCCGCGACCAAGGCCCTGCACGCCGTGAGCCTCGGCCTGTTGGAAGACCACCTCGGGCACTGCGTGGCCGAGGCGGCCCGCCAGTCCCGGGACGCCGGGGACGACACCCTCGTGCAGGAGAAGATCGCCGAGGCCACCGCGGCGATCGCCCGGCTCGTGCGCTGACCACCACTGACATCATTCCGACACCCAGGAGGACCCCCATGACCACCACCGACATCAAGATCAACGGCATGACCTGCGACCACTGCGTCATGAGCGTCACCGAGGAGCTCTCCGTGCTGCCCGGGGTGACGGGCGTCGAGGTGGACCTGGTGGCCGGGGGCACCTCCGTGGCGACCGTGACCAGCGAGGGACGGCCGCCGGCGCCCGAGGACCTGCAGGCCGCCGTCGAGGAGGCCGGTTACGCCGTGGCCACCCCCGGCCTGGAGTCTGCCTGAGATGAGCACTGACCACGCCACGACCGCCCCGGAGCAGGACTCCGGAATCCGCAGGGTGGACCTGGACATCAGCGGGATGTCCTGCGCCTCCTGCGTCCAGCGCGTCGAACGGAAGCTGGGAAAGCTCGAGGGCGTGAGCGCCTCGGTCAACCTGCCCTTGGAGACGGCCGCCGTCACCGCACCGGCCTCCGTCTCCGACGAGGAGCTCGTCGCCGCCGTGGACCGCGCCGGGTACTCGGCCACCATCCGCCACCCCGCCGGCGCCCGGGGTGTCAGGCCGGCGACCAACCCTGGCGGCGGGGGCAGTCGACGCGAGGTCGAGGCAGCCGAGCAGGGCGAGCACGCGGATCATGCGGATCATGCGGATCATGCGGATCATGCGGAGCACGGTGACCACATGGACCACGGCCCCTCCGGCGAGGTGATCCGGCCCCGGCTGATCGGGGCGGCCGTCCTCACGGTGCCGCTGTTCCTCATCTCGATGGTCCCCGCCCTGCAGTTCCCGCACTGGGGTTGGGTCGCGTTCGTCCTGGCCACCCCGGTGGCCTTCTGGTCCGCGTGGCCGTTCCACGCCGCCGCGTTCAAGGCAGCCCGCCACGGTTCCTCCACCATGGACACCCTGGTCTCGATCGGCGTGTTCGCCGCCTGGGCCTTCTCCACGGTCGAGTTGTTCCTGGACCCGGGCATGACGGCGCTGGCGGGGACGGAACACGCCGGCATGGCGGGCATGGCCGCCATGGCCGACCACCAGCTCTACTTCGAGACCGCCGGCGTGGTGACCACCTTCCTGCTGCTGGGCCGCTGGCTCGAGGCCCGGGCCAAGCGCCAGGCGGGTGAGGCCCTGAGGTCCCTGCTGGACCTGGGCGCCAAGACCGCCACCGTGCTGCGGGACGGCGTGGAGACCACCATCCCCGCGGCCGGGCTGGTCCCCGGTGACGAGTTCGTGGTGCGACCGGGCGAGAAGATCGCCACGGACGGCTTCGTGGTCAGCGGTCACTCCGCCGTGGACACCTCCCTGATCACCGGCGAGTCCGTTCCCGAGGAGGTCGGCCCGCACGACACCGTCACCGGTGCCACCGTCAACACCTCCGGCCGCCTGCTGGTGCGGGCCACCCGCGTGGGCAGTGACACCACGCTGGCCCAGATGGGGCGCCTCGTGTCCGAGGCCCAGACCAGCAAGGCCCCGATCGCCCGACTGGCCGACCGCATCTCCGCGGTGTTCGTGCCGATCGTGCTCGTCATCGCCGTGGTGACGTTCCTCGCCTGGCTGGCCCTCTCCGGTGACCTGCACGCCGCCTTCCGCGCCGCCGTCGCCGTGCTGGTGATCGCCTGCCCCTGCGCCCTCGGCCTGGCCACCCCGGTCGGGCTGCTGGCCGGCACGGGACGCGCCTCGCAACTGGGCATCCTCATCCGCGGCCCCGAGGCCTTCGACGCGAGCGGCAACGGCGGGCTCGATTTCTCGGGGATCATCAAGACGCTTTGATCGCGTCCACCACCCGTGCGAGCCATTCGCGCGGTGCCTTGCGGTGGCCCACGTCGGCGACGAATTCCTGCCCGCGCGACACCGCGCGCAACCGGCCGCCCGGCAGCCAGCGGTCGGCGCGGTCGTGATAGCTGAGCCCGCCGCGACGCAGCCACTCGGGCCGTCGCCACAGGCTCGGTGGACCGCCCGGC
>JAPFFX010000051.1 GCA_026645375.1 Citricoccus sp. WCRC_4
TCCGTGAGCCAGGCAGCGCAAGGTACTCCACAGGACCCCGTGACGGGGCAGGCCAGCCAGGCCGCGCCCGAGGAGTACTCGTTCCGGGCCCTAGAGGACCGTTGGGGCGGCTACTGGGAGAAGCACGAGACCTTCGCGCCGCTTGACGACGGCTCCGCGGAGCGCCGCTACGTGCTGGACATGTTCCCCTACCCGTCCGGCGACCTGCACATGGGCCACGCGGAGGCGTTCGCCATGGGCGACGTCGTCGCCCGGTACTGGACGCAACTCGGCTATGACGTCATGCACCCGATCGGCTGGGACTCTTTCGGGCTGCCCGCGGAGAACGCCGCGATCAAGAACAACGCCCACCCGGCCGAGTGGACGTACCGGAACATCGAGACGCAGAAGTCCTCGTTCCAGCGCTACGCGATCTCCACGGACTGGTCCCGCCAGTTGCACACCTCCGACCCGGAGTACTACCGGTGGACCCAGTGGCTGTTCCAGCAGTTCTACGCGAAGGGCCTGGCCTACCGGAAGGACTCCCCGGTCAACTGGTGCCCGAAGGACCAGACGGTGCTGGCCAACGAGCAGGTCGTCAACGGCGCCTGCGAGCGTTGCGGAACCCAGGTGACCAAGAAGTCCCTGAACCAGTGGTACTTCAAGATCACCGACTACGCCGACCGCCTGCTGGACGACATGTCCGAGCTGGAGGGCCACTGGCCCGATCGCGTGCTGGCCATGCAGCGCAACTGGATCGGCCGCTCCGAGGGCGCCCACGTCGATTTCCAGGTCGAGGCGCGCAACGGCCAGCCCGGCCAGTCGATCACCGTGTTCACCACCCGCCCGGACACCCTGTTCGGCTCGACCTTCATGGTCGTGGCCGCGGACGCCGACCTGGCCCTGGAGCTGGTGGACCCGGAGCACCGCGAGGCCCTGGAGGCCTACCGCGAGGAATTGACCCACGTCTCGGAGATCGAGCGGCAGTCCACCGAACGCTCCAAGACCGGCGTCTTCCTCGGCCGGTATGCCGTGAACCCGCTGAACGGCGAGCGGCTGCCGATCTGGGCCTCCGACTACGTCCTGGCCGATTACGGCACCGGCGCCATCATGGCCGTGCCCGCCCACGACCAGCGTGACCTGGACTTCGCCCGCGCCATGGACCTGACCGTCCGCATGGTCGTGGACACCGGTGAGGAGGACCCGGCAGTGTCCGGCGTGGCCACCACCGGGGACGGCACCCTGGTGAACTCCGGTGAGCTGGACGGTCTGGACAAGACCGCCGCGATCAGCCGTGCCATCGAGATCCTGGACGGCCGGGGCACCGGCCGCGGCACCGTGAACTACCGCCTGCGGGACTGGCTGCTGTCCCGCCAGCGGTTCTGGGGTGCACCGATCCCGATCGTGCACTGCGCCGGCTGCGGCGAGGTCCCCGTGCCGGAGGACCAGCTGCCCGTGCTCCTGCCGACCGATGTCACCGGGGAGAAGCTGGCGCCGAAGGGCAAGTCCCCGCTGGCCGGCATCGAGGAGTGGGTCAACACCACGTGCCCGTCCTGCGGTGGCCCCGCGCTGCGGGACACCGACACCATGGACACCTTCGTGGACTCGTCCTGGTACTACATCCGCTACGCCTCGGCCCAGGACGACACCCAGGTCTTCGACCGCGACGCCGTGGACCGCTGGCTGCCGGTGGACCAGTACGTCGGCGGCGTGGAGCACGCGATCCTGCACCTGCTCTACTCACGGTTCTTCACCAAGGCGCTCTACGACATGGGCCTGGTGTCCTTCACGGAGCCGTTCAAGGCGCTGCTGAACCAGGGCCAGGTGCTCAACGGCGGCAAGGCCATGTCCAAGTCGCTCGGCAACGGGGTGGACCTCGGTGAGCAGCTGGACACCTTCGGCGTGGACGCCGTGCGCCTGACGATGATCTTCGCCTCCCCGCCGGAGGACGACGTGGACTGGGCGGACGTCTCGCCGTCGGGCTCGGCCAAGTTCCTGGCCCGCGCGTGGCGGCTGGCCCAGGACGTCCAGTCCGCCGGCGCGGCGCCGGGCACGGATCCCGACGGCGGCGCGAAGTCCCTGCGCCAGGTCACCCACCGTACGGTGGCGGATGCCGCCCGGCTGCTGGACGAGCACAAGTTCAACGTGGTCATCGCCCGGACCATGGAACTGGTGAACGCCGTCCGCAAGGAGATCGACTCCGGTGCCGGCGCGAGCGACCCCGCCGTCCGGGAGGCGGTGGAGGCCGTGGCCGTGCTGCTGAGCCTGTTCGCCCCCTACACCGCCGAGGACATGTGGGCCCGGCTGGGCCACGAGCCGTCGGTGGCCCGGGCCGGCTGGCCGAGCGTGGACGAGGCGCTGCTGGTGGAGGACACCACCACCGCCGTGGTCCAGGTCAAGGGCAAGGTCCGGGACCGCCTCGAGGTGGCCGTGGACATCACCGCGGCCGACCTGGAGGCGCTGGCGCTGGCCTCCGACGCCGTCCAGCGCGTCCTCGACGGGGCCGAGGTCCGCAAGGTCATCGTGCGGGAGCCGAAGCTGGTCAACATCGTCATCTGATACCCAGACCAGGCGACCCGGGGCCCTGGTGCCCCGGGTCGCCTAGGTTAAAGCCGGAACCGTCGGGCGTTGAAGGGAGTGTGCGTGGTCGACATCGCTGAGTGGCAGGCCTCCATGCTCGCCCGGATCCGCCAGTTGCGGGCCTCCCAGAGTGGTCGGGTCCGGCTGGGACTGCGCCCGCCCCGGAAGGGACGGACCGCGATCGTCACCGACTCCTCGGCCTCGATCCCGGCCGAGGTGCTCGCCCACCCGCTGGCCCGTGGGCTGCGCCAGGTCCCGATGCCGGTGATGATCGGCGACCAGATCTACACGGACGGCACCCCCGACCTGCTGCGGGAGCTGCCCCTGGCCCTGGCCGCCGGGACGCCGGTGAAGACCTCACGGCCCTCACCGGGTGCGTTCAGTGCCGTGTACCAGTCGCTGGCCGAGGCCGGTTTCGAGCAGGTCATCTCCGTCCACCTCTCCGGCAAGCTGTCCGGGACCGTGGAGGCCGCGCGGCTCGCCGCTCGAGAGTCGCTCATCCCCGTCTCGGTGGTCGATTCGCACACGGCCGGGTTCGCCCTCGGCACGGTGGTGATCGACGCCGTGATCGGGGCGGGCTTCGGCGTGGCGCCGGACCAGCTGCTGTCCGTCGTCGACGCTGCGAGCCAGGATGCCGGGGTGTTCTTCACCGTGCCCAACCTGGAGCAGTTGCGCCGGGGCGGTCGCATCGGGACGGTGGCGGGCCTGCTGGGGTCCCTGCTGCACGTCAAGCCGGTGCTCA
>JAPFFX010000056.1 GCA_026645375.1 Citricoccus sp. WCRC_4
GACGCCGAGGCGGTAGGCGTCTCGGGCAAAGCGGACGGTGTCCGCCAGTTGCCAGCCGGCATCACCGTTCCAGTCCTCCCCGGAGAGGCGGATCCCGAGTGGTTTGTCTTCAGGCCATTCCTTGCGGATGGCGCGGATCACTTCCATTGCGTATCGGGTGCGGTTCTCGAAGGACCCCCCGTAGTGGTCGCTTCTTTTGTTGGTGAGCGGGGAGAGGAATTGGTGGATGAGGTAGCCGTGGGCTCCATGGATCTGGAGCACGTCGAAGCCGGCTTCGCTGGCTCGGCGGGTTGCGCGGGCCCAGGACCGGATGGACGCATCGATCTGCTCGAGTGACATTGCCCGGGGCGGGGCCAGCCCCAAGGCATCCGTGTCGGAGGGGCCGAGCGTCTGCCAGCCTCCCTGGTCCCGGGGAATGGATCCGACGAGGCCGGTATCGGCTTCCTCCTCGTGCCAGGCATGGGTGGAGGCCTTGCCGCCGGCATGGCCGATCTGGATTCCGGCCAGCGCGCCCTCGTTCTGGATGAACTGCACGATCGGTGTCCACGCATCGCGCTGGGCATCGTTCCACAGGCCGGTGTCCCGGTCGGAGATGCGTCCTTCGGCGGCCACGGCGGTGGCTTCGGCCATCACGAGGCCGAACCCACCGGCTGCCCGCGCCCCTAGGTGCACCAGGTGCCAGTTGCGGGGTATGCCGTCGCGGGCGTCCACGGAATACTGGCACATCGGTGACAGGATGGCGCGGTTGCGCATCACTGGTCCCGGGCCGGTGATGGTCGGCAGAACCTGGGGGGTCATCAGTCTGCTCGCGGTTGTCATAGGCTCGGCGCGCCCAGGGGCCGGTCGTTGTTGTTGCTTGGGGCCTCTGCCCGGGTGTGGCGGGCGGGGCGGTTCTCGAGGTGCGGCAGGATGATGCCGATGTCTTCCTGGCCCAGCCCGGCGTCCAGGAGGTCCAGGAACTGCCGGGTTGCGGCCTGGTTTACCCGTGCCGCACCGTCATCGTTGTTCCACAGGGCACTGGCCAATTCTAGGTCCTTGGCCAGGATCGAGACCTTGGCTCCGCTGCTGTAGTCCCCGTCCAGGGCGCGGGAGAACAGCCATTCCAGGGCGAACGAGTTGGTGGAGGATGAGGACAGTATCTCGAAGGCCCGGCGCTGGTCCACGCCGAGGCGGGTACAGGTTGCCAGGGCTTCGGCCGTTGCCGCTGCGATGCTGGCGAGCAGGGAATTGTGGATCAGTTTCATCGTCTGTCCGGCGCCGGCCTCGCCCAGGTGGATTTGCCGCTGGCTCATGCTGCGCAGGACGGGGCCGGCGTGTTGGACCGCGTCGGGACGACCCCCGACGAGGGTGGTCAGGCGTCCCTCCTCGGCGGCTGCCTTTCCTCCGCCGATGACGGGGGCGTCCACCCCTTGGTGGCCCGATTCCTCCAGCCGGCGGACGTTGGCCTGGCTGGCCTCTGGACCGACTGTGCCGAGTTCGATGACGGTCAGGGGTTGCTGTGCGTTTTCCAGCAGTGTACGGACCACTGCGTTGCTGGCCTGCACCGTTGGAAGCATGAGGCACACATGGGATGCCCCGGTCAGGGCCTCCTCAACTGATTCGCTCGTGGACAGGCCGCGCCGCGCAGCGCCTTCGCGGGCTGCCGGCGACAGGTCGACAGCGACCAGGGGGTGGTGGCGGTGGATCATCGCGGCGATGGGCGTGCCCATCACGCCGAGTCCTACGAAGACGACCGTTTCGACCGTTGTCATGTTCAGACTTTCCTTCCAGGGGTCCGGAGACTGCGCTCCCACGCATCAGCGTGGGAGCGCGATGGTTCACTCGGTTTCGGTGGCTTCCTGCCAGCGCAGGAGACGGCGCCGGATGGCTCGCAACAGCCATGAGAAGAGCATGGTGCCGGCCACCAGGATGATGAGGGTGGCGAAGTACTCGTTCATCTGGAAGGAGTTGGCATAGAACTGCAGCTGGACGCCGAGCCCGGCTCGGCCGGCCAGCATTTCACCGGCCACAGCAGCCAGCATGCCAAAAATGAATCCAAGCTCGAGACCGGTAAAGATGCCGGGTACGGCCCCGGGCAGGACGAACTTGCGGAACGTCTGGATCTTGGAGGCGCCCAGGACCCTGGCGAGCAGCTTCCGTTCGCTCTCGGCGCTTTGCACTCCGGCGAGGGTGTTGGAGAAGACAACGAAGAACGCGAGGCTGAAGGCTAGGGCGATCTTCGCTTCGACCCCCAGGCCGAACCACAGCAGGAACAGCGGGGCCAGGGCGACGCGGGGCAGGCTGTTGGCCATGGTGAAGTAGGGCTCGATGACCTTGAGCATGTACGGTGACGCGCTCAGGGCCAGCGCGGTGATGATCCCCAGCACGGAGGCCAGGATCCAGCCGATGATAACGCCGGTGAACGTCGCCACGGTGTGGACGTAGAGCAGCTCGCCGAAAAGGTTCTGGAACAGGCTCTGAATGATCATGCTCGGCTGCCCGAAGTACACGGGGTTGATGACCCCGGTGGCGGCGCAGAGCTCCCAGGTTCCGAAGAGCACGAGGCCGAAGACGACCCAGCCGAGGGGAACCGACCATCGGAAATGCGCGTGCTTCCGCTTGGTCTTCAGCTCTCCGGGAGGCGGGGCGCTGGGTGCGGGACGAGGTGTAGACACTGGTTCAGACGGGATGGCGGTGGAGGTGCTCATGCTGCTGCCAGCTCCTTCCGGAGGACGCTCCAGATTTCCTGGAAGTAGTGGTGGTATTGGTCGTTCGCCTGCAGCTCCAGCACGTTGCGGGGCCGTTCCAGGTCGATGCGGTAGTCGGCAATGATCTTGCCCGGGCGTGCGCCGAAGACAAGGATGCGGTCGGCCATGACGATGGCTTCGGCCAGGTCGTGCGTGACGAAGCAGACGGAGCTGCGGTGGTGCTCCCACAGCCGCAGGAAGACCCCTTGGAGGCGCAGCCGGGTTTCGGCGTCCAGCGCGGAGAACGGCTCGTCCATGAGGATGGTGGTCGGTTCCACCACCAGGGTCCGGGACAGTGCGGTGCGCTGCCGCATGCCGTGGGACAGCTGGCTGGGGTAGGAGTGCAGGAATTTCCCCAGCCCCACGGTCTCGAGCAGTTCGGTGGCGCGGTGTTCAGCCTCGGCACGGGGTGTCCCCCGAAGTTCCATGGGGAGCATGACGTTGCCCAGTGCCGTCCGCCACGGCAGCAGGCCGTCGCGGGCCAGGAGGTATCCTACGTCGGGGCGCCCTTCCTTGGCGGTCTTACCGTCCAGTGTCACCGTTCCGCCGGTGGGCTTGACCAGTCCGGCGATCTGGTTCAGGACGGTGGTTTTGCCACACCCGGACGGGCCGACGAAGCAGACGAATTCGCCGGGTTCGACGACCAGTGAGGTCGTATCCACTGCGAGGACCGGTTCCTTGCCCGGGGAGGCGAAGTACTGGTAGACGTCGGAGACTTCGATCCGCGCTCCCCGCGGTGGTTCGACACGGGTGGTGTCGGTCATGGACGTGGTGCTCATTGGGCTTCCTCCCACACGATGTCGTCCGCGTTCTCGGTGAGGTCGAGGGAGCGGCTCTTCTTGGTGAATTCGATGTAGTGCTGCACGGCTTCAAGATCGATGTCCTCATCGATCATGCCCGCGTAGGTGTCGATCGAGTCCCTGAAGACCTTTTCGGCGTTGGGGACCGAATCGGGGACGTTGATCTCACCGCGCATGCTCTCGTAGAGCTCGTCCCGGTTCTCCTCGGAGGCGATCCAGTCCGAGGCCGACCCCAGGGCGGCCGTGAAGCGCTTGGTGGCCTCCGGGTTGTTCTGCAGGAAGGATTCCTGGGCGCCCCACATCATCGAGGCCCCGCCGATTTCGTCGAAGGCCGGAGGCACGGGATTGTCCGGTCCCGCCGGTCGGCGGGGGTCGGAGACCATGACGCCGTATCCGCTGGCGACGGCGACATCCTGGGTCGTCCCGAAATAGACCACGGCGTCGACGGTTCCGTTCTCCAAGCCGGCCAGCATGGATCCGGGGGCGCCCATCCCGATCCAGGTCATCGCCTTCGCGTCCCCTCCCAGACCGGAGATGAACTCCCGGCCGTGGAACTCGTTGGACCCGCCGATGGTCGTGACACCGACCACGTCGAGGTTCTCCATGGTTTCCTCCAGGTTGGCGCCGACCTTGTCGTCAGCCACCACCAGTGAGTAGTACGGGCGGGTGAGGTTGTTGGCGAAGAATTTCACCTCGATGCCCCGGTGGCGGAACGGGGGGATGTTGTCCGTGCCGGAGTTGATGAAGTTCACGTCGCCGGACACCGTTCCGGAGATCGATGACGGCGTGTTGTTGAACCGTGACGGCACCGCCAGCAGGCACTCCTGGGCAAAGAAGCCCTGCTTGTCGGCGATGATCGCCTGCATGTTGATGATGTTGCCGTCGTAGACCTGGTAGGTGATTTCGTGGACCGTCTCGCAGTGGTCGTACTCGGACCCAGGAGGGTCGACTTCGGCGACTTTCGCGCCTATGCCGCAGCCGGTGGCGGCCAGGCCCAGCGTGAGGAGGCCTGTGATCAGGCCGGTACGCCGCAGAGGGAGTGGTTTCATGGCTTTCGCTTCTGGTCGGAGGGACTCTGCCGGGGTTCTGGAGGGGTCAGCTGGCCCCGCGGACGATGCCGCCGTCGACGCAGATTGTCTGGCCGGTGATGAAGTCCGAGCCGGGGCCGGCCAGGAAATCTACCACGTTGATGACATCGTCCGGGGTGCCCACGCGTCGCAGGGCTGCCAGGGAGCGCCACGTCTCCAAGCGCGCCGGGTCGGCAGCACCCAGGCGTTCGGTGAACTGGCCGGTGGCGATGAACCCGGGGGCGATCGCGTTGGCCGTGACACCGTACGGCCCGAGCTCCTGCGCCAGGTACCGGGTGTAGAAGCTGACCGCTGATTTCGCCGTCGCGTAGTCCGAGCCATGTCCGTCGCCCAGGACGGTCACGCCGGTGAAGGAAGAGATCGTGATGATTTTCCCGGACTTCTGTTCCTTCATTATCGGCCCAAAAGCCTTAACCGTGTTGAAAACGGAGAACAGATTGCGCTCGAATGTCGATTGGACCGAGTCCGGGTCCAGGTCGGTGGGAAGGTTTCGGCTGAAGTCGCCGCCGCCGCCGGCGTTGCAGACCAGGATGTCGGCGCGCCCCCAGCGTTCCTGGACGCTGTTTGCGAATTTCTGGAGGGCCGCCGGATCCGTGACGTCGACTTGGTGCAGGAGGTACTCGACGCCGTGCGACTCCAGGGTAGCCTCCAGGCTACCGTCGACCAGGTTGTCGGCTTCGGCCTGGTATTCCTGGGCCGATTCGAGGTTGAGGTCGCAGATCGCGAGGTGGGTGCCGTGGTGGGCGAGCCGGCGGGCGTAGCCGAGGCCGAGACCACGTGCGGCTCCGGTGACAACGGCGACCTTGCCTTTGAGGGACTGGTTGATATCCATGGGTAGTTACTGCCTTTCGTGCGTAAGGACGTTGATAAAGGTCGATGCGAGGGTTTCCTCGAGGGCGTCGATGGACGGTTGCGGCTGCTCGATCGTGGGCCAGTGGCCCGTCCCGGGGAGGCTGATGATCCGGGTATCCTCCTGGCCGAGGGCCGAGGCCACCTCTTGGGCCACCTCGGGAGTCGAAATCGCGTCATCCAGGCCGTGGACGACTGTGGCGGCGGCCAGGGACAACGGCGGGCAGGATGGTTCCCACGCCTCGGACATTGCCCTGGAAGCCTCGGCGTAGCGCTCCGGGACCTGGGACATCAGAAAGTTCCTGACAATCAGGGCTGGCAGCGAGGGCCCGCGGCGGGTTTCCGGGCTGATCCCGCCGAGCCCGAACCGGTCCGCGACGTGGACCATTCCCTGGCCCAGGGCGTCTCCGGCCCGGGCGAGGAAGATGCCCCGTGTCGACTCATCCGGTGCCAGCACCGGACCATAAAGCACCAGTCCCCTGACCCTGGGATCCTCCGCGGCCAGATGGCGGGCCACCAGGCTTCCCATGGAATGGCCGACAACCAGCAACCGGGCAGCCTCGGCGGGAATGGCTGTACGCGCATCCTCGATCCATTGGCCGAAGGAGGACACGGGCCGCTCGGCACTGCGGCCCAGACCGGAGAAATCCACGCTCACCGTGGTGAACCTGTCCACTACCTGCTGTTGGAGCAGGTAGTGGACCATGCTGTTTCCGCCCAGACCGTGCAGGAAGACCACGACATCGCCAGTGGCACCCTGGACGGGATCGGTCCGTTCCACGGCCAGCGTGGCCGGTTCCAGCGGGAGCGCCGTCCTAGACATCGGCCAAGGCCTTCTGCGAGTCTTCGGCACGTGCCCGCGTGGAACGCCGCGGAGTGGTGTTGTAGTGGCTGAGATCGGTTGTCCGGTTCATGTCCCAGTAGTCCTGTGACGTCCAGGGCATGTTCGCGACCACCCGGCCCTTGGAGTTCCGGTACCACGTGGTCCCGGTGGGCAGGGCCCAGATCATGTGGCTGAGGGCGGCGTCCAGATCGTCGTTGTACTGGCTGTAGACCTCTTCGCGGACCTCGACCCGGGTCACATCGGCCTGGATCGCGTCGCGGATGACAGTGGCAATGTGCTGGCTCTGGGCCTCGGCCTGGAAGAAGATGCTGCCGCCGACACCGATGTTGGTGTTTGGTCCGTACAGGATGAAGAGGTTCGGGAACCCCGGGACGGAAATCCCCAGATAGGCCCGGGGGTCATCCTCTCCCCATGCGTCCCGCAGTGAGCCGTTCGGCCCCTCGATGGACAGTGAACCGACCATGCGGGCGACCTTGAACCCTGTGGCGAAAATGACCAGATCGACGTCGGCATGGTTGCCTTGGTCATCCAGGATCCCGGTTTCGTCCATGGCGGCGGCACGGGACGCCACCAGCTCGACGTTCTCCCGCTGGAACATGCGGCACCAGCCGTTGTCACGCAGCATCCGTTTCATGCCCGGGGGGAAGTTCGGGACGAGGAGGGGCAGCAGGTCCTGGCGGTGGCCCAGCTCCTGGCGCATGAACTCGGTGAGCTGCTTCTTCAGGGCCTCGTTGCCGGCGTTGACCATCCCGCGAGCCACGTACTCCGGGTCCAGGATGGCGTTGGGCCGCATGGCCTCGTTCATCGCGAGCATGGACCGCAGTCGGAACCAGCGGGCGTAGGGTTCGATGTTCTCCAGGGTCCAGATTTCCCCAGCGGGGAGGTGCTGACCGTATTTCGGCGCCTTGGTGACCCACTGGGGGCTGCGGGTCATGACGGTCAGGTGCTCGACGTGGTCGACGATGTTGGGTCCGACCTGGTTGGCGCTGGCGCCGTTGCCGACCAGGGCCACGCGCTTGCCGGTGACATCGATGGCGGGGTCCCAGGCCGCCGAGTGAACGATTTGCCCCTGGAACCGGTCCATGCCGGGCAGGTCGGGGATGCTGGGTGCGCTCAGGGCGCCTACCGCGGATACGAAGAACTCGGACTCTTCGGTCCGTTCTCCCTCCTTGTCCTCGACGTGCACCATCCAGCGCTGGGTGGCCTCGTCGAACTTCGCGGATTTTACCGTGGTGCCGAAGCGGATGTGCTCTTCCAAACCGAACTCTGCCACTACTTCACGCAGATACTGCAGGACCTCGGGCTGGGGGCTGTAGTACGACGTCCAGTCGTTCTTCCGGTGGAACGAGTACGAGAAGTAGTGGCTCAGGATGTCCACCGCGCAACCCGGGTAGGTGTTGACCAACCAGGTTCCACCGACGCCGTCGTAGCGGTCGAAGATGGTGAAGGCGATGCCCATCCGCTTGAGGTGGATGGCGGTGGCGATGCCGGACAGGCCGGCACCGACGATAATGACGCGGTACTGGTCGGACTGGACTGGGCGGTCCCCGGTCCAATCGATAAAGGCGTCCTCCAGGAGCCCCATCTCCTTACGGAACAGGTCCAGTTCGTGTTCAGCCACGGGGCGCTGCGCCGCTTCCTCGCTGAGGCGGCGAAAACGCTCCGGAGCCGCGGTGACCAGCTCACCTTGGAAGCCTCCTCCGACGAAGCGTTCGGCAGCCAACCCTGCAATCCGCTGCCGGGCTCCCTCCGGGAAGTCCTCGGAGAGCGTGAAGGGGTTGCTGATGTACTGGCGGTACTCCTCCAGCAGCGCGTCGTCGCCGGTGTCCTCGACGAGGGCCAGGAGCAGAGCCGCAGTGTCGGCCTGCAACAGGTTCTGCTCAACTGCGCCGCGGTCCAGTGGGTTCGTGTTCATGAGTCTCCTTGATGGTTCGTTAGAGTGAGGCTACTCACATGTTCCTATCGGTGGAATCCCAAAAGTGGTTTAATTCCTCTATGTCGAATTTTCAGAAGCGGCGCACTTCCTCCGAGAACGTGCTTCAGGTTCTTTGGTTGCTCCACGGGCAGCCGAACCTCGGCGTATCCGATGTTGCGGCTGCCCTGAACGTGGGCCAATCCACAGCCCACAGGCTCTTGACCTCCTTGGTAAACGAG
>JAPFFX010000064.1 GCA_026645375.1 Citricoccus sp. WCRC_4
GTGGAGCGACACCACGCTCTACATCGCGCTGGCGATGGCGCTGTTCACGATGGCTTTCGGCGCCCGCCATCTCGACGCCACCGAGCGGCACCAGGGGCTCGTGGTTGCGATCGCGTTCGAGTCGGTGGTCAAGTTGCTGGCGTTCATCGCCGTCGGCGTCTTCGTCTGCTGGGGCATCCATGACGGCCTCGGCGACCTGTTCGCTCGTGCCCAGGCCGAGCCGGGGATTGCCCGGCTGCTCAGCCCCGGGACCGACACCTTCGCCTGGAGCCAGTGGTTCGCGCTCAACCTGCTGGCGATGCTGTCGGTGATCCTGCTGCCGCGGCAGTTCCAGATCATGGTCGTGGAGAACACCGACGAACGCCACGTCCGCCGCGCGGCGTGGGCGTTCCCGTTGTACCTGCTGCTGATCAACCTGTTCGTGCTGCCGATCGCGTTCGCCGGCCTGCTGCAGTCGGGTGGCGACGGCTCGCGCGCCGACATCTTCGTGCTGTCGCTGCCGCTGGCGTTCGACCGGTCGGGGCTGGCGCTGCTGGCATTCATCGGCGGATTCTCGGCGGCGACCGGGATGATCATCGTCGAGAGCATCGCGGTCGCCACGATGATCTGCAACGACCTGGTGATGCCGCTGCTGCTGCGGCTGCGCGGGATCCCTCCACCTGGTGTGACTCGGGGTCAGCTCCACGCAAGGAGCGCTGATCTCGCCCCGGCCGTGGGCATCATGGGGAGTAGGCTCCGCCCGCGCGTGTCCCGGGTGGCCCGTGACCTGCTGATCGACGAAAGAAGGCGCTGTGCGATTCCTCGCTCCCCGTGACCGGCAGGGCGTTGCTGGTGCTGCGGACGGTTCGCCACCGGCGGGCGATGCAGGGCAACAGCGCCGCACCCTGGGAACCGTTCCGGTCCTGCTGGCCATGGTTGCCGTGTTCGTGGCGGCCATCAACCTGCGCGCCGGCATCGCCTCCCTGGGTCCCGTGCTCGGCGATGTCCTGGATGCCTTCGGCGCGGCCGGCTGGCTGGCCGGGGTGGTCACGGCCATCCCGGGCCTGTTCTTCGCCCTGATGGGCCTGGCCGCCGTTCCGCTGGCGAGGCGGCTGGGGTTGAGCGCGGCACTCACGGCCGGCATGGTCCTCACGCTGATCGGCCTGGCGGTGCGCCCCTGGGTGGGACAGGTCTGGGTGTTCATCGTCCTCACCGCGTTCGTGGTGGCGGGCATCGCCTTGGCCAATGTGCTCCTGCCGGCCTGGATCAAGAACCATGGTCGGCACCGCACGGTGGCACTGATGACCATCTACGCCTCGATCCTGGGGGTCTCCGGCGCCATCGGTCCGTTGAGCGCCCTGCTCTTCGACGGCGAGGACTCCTGGCGGTGGGCGCTGTTCGTCTGGGCCTCATTCGCGGCCGTGCAGGTGGTCGTGTGGGTGATCGTCACGGCCCGCACCGGCTTCGATTTCCCCTCCGTCACCGTGACGGTGGACCGTCCGGGCGGGTCGTTGTGGAAGGCCCCGACGGCGGTGTTCCTCATGGCGTTCTTCGGCCTGCAGTCGATGAACGCCTACGTCCAGATGGGCTGGCTGCCGCAGATCTACCTCGACAGCGGGGCGCCCGCCTCCGTGGGGGCCATCTCCTTGGCGCTGATCGGTGCGCTGAGCATCGTCGGCGGCCTGGTCATGCCGTTCATCATCAGCCGCGTCCGCCACCTGGGAGTCTTCCCCGTGCTGTTCTCGGCGCTCTCTGCCGCCGGGTACCTGGGGTTGTACCTGGCGGCCGACGTCTATCCGTTGCTGTGGGCTCTGCTGCTCGGGCTCGGAGGCTTCTGCTTTCCCACCGCCCTGGCGCTGATCCCGGCGCGCAGTCGGAACGCCCTGGTCACCGCCAGGCTGTCCGGGTTCGTCCAGCCGTTCGGTTACTTCGTCGCCGCCGCCGGCCCCCTGCTGGTCGGCATCGTCTATGACATCACCGGCCAGTGGTCGGTGATTCTGCTGGCCCTGGTGGCAGGGACCGTGGCCATGGCCCTCGCCGGATTCCGCGCCAGCCGTCCGGGCTACATCGACGACGAGCTCGCGGCCCCCATGCCCTAGGGGAGGTACCCGGCCGCCGCCCCGGAGCGAGGACCACCCGGGGCCACTTTGGGGCGTTCGGGGAGACATCCGCTAGGTTCGATAGTCGGCCCTGATGAGGCGAGACCCGGTTCACCGGGGCCGGAGCAGACCAGTTCATCATCGAGAGAGGACCCAGTGTGATCGGATTTATCGTGGCAGGACTTGTCATCGGCGCCCTTGCCCGCCTGATCAAGCCCGGCAAGCAGAACCTCGGCCTCATCGCCACCCTGCTGTTGGGACTGGCAGGGTCAGTGATCGGTGGAGTGGTGGCCAACCTGTTGGGCACGGGGGACATCTTCGAGCTCAACGTCCTGGGCTTCATCGTCGCCGTGGTCGCGGCCGTGCTCCTGATCGGCGTCGCGGAGACCCTGGCGGGGCGCAGCCGCTCCCGCACCCACTGACGGCTCCGCGCGCCTCAGGGCCGCCGATCCACGCGGGCATTCAGCACGAGTCGACGCGTGCATTAGGTTGCTCGGCGTTTGTGCCGTACGGTGGTACCAGAAGTAGTAGTAGCAGTAAGTCCGTCAGATTTGCGGACCGGGCAGCCCCTCGGGGCTGAACGGGGCGTCGAGAAGCGGTTCGCAACATGCCGCTTCGCCCCCGCTGGAACCTTCAGCGGGTATACACCCCGAAAGAAAAGAGGCCACCATGGCCACCGGTACCGTCAAGTGGTTCAACGCTGAGAAGGGCTTCGGCTTCATCTCCCCGGACGACAACTCCGCTGACATCTTCGTTCACTTCTCCGCCATCGAGGGCTCCGGCTTCAAGGAGCTGCAGGAGGACCAGAAGGTCGAGTTCGAGGCGACCCAGGGCGCCAAGGGCATGCAGGCCTCCTCGGTCCGCCCGCTCTGATCTAGTCAGACGCACGAAGCGGCCGCTCTCCCCATCGGGAGGGCGGCCGCTTTGCTGTACGCGGGGTGATGGACACCCGCCGCGTCTCACACGCTGTACAACTGCCGGTCCACGGCCAGGGAGTACGGGCCGTCGTAGTGCTCTGCGATCCCGGCGATGTCCTCCGTGGAGAACACGCCGGCCACGTGGCTGACCACCACCTCCCTTGCGCCGGCCGCGGTAGCGATCCGACCGATGCCCTCCGGGGTGGTGTGGCTCGACTCCAGGTGGTGCAGGAACTCCTCGGAGAAGTCCTGACCACGATAGAAGTCCATGTTGACCACCTCGTGCACCATCAGGTCCGCATCGCGGCTGAGTCGGGCCACGTTCTGGTGCTCGGCGGTGTCCCCGGAGAAGGCGATGACGCCGTGCTCCGACTCGAAGCGGAACGCGAAGGACGGGAAGACGGGCAGGTGTGGCACGAGGGTGGCCTGCACCTGCACCAGGTCGTCCTCGTAGATGGTGAACGGCTCCATGTCCGGGACCGGGTTGCGGTCCGGGTCGGCGTGGAGTGAGCGCGGCAACTCGATGTCCACGCCCTCGAAGAGCTCGTCGAGCGGCGTGCGGGCCTCGTCTGTGGTCCGGATGTTGATGTCGTAGGCGTACGCCTGCAGCAGCCGGTGCACGAGATCGCGCATGCCCGTACGCGGCGGCGTGATGTGCGGGTGGATGTCCTCGGGCAAGGGGCTGCGGCCCGGCCCGACGATCCCCACCTTCGAGGTCACTCCCTGCACCGGGGTGTCCCAGTTGTAGAGCATGTACGCGGCGATCTCACTGACGTGGTCGGAGTGCAGGTGGGTCACGAACGCCTGGCGCAGCCTGTTGCCCGTCAGTCCGGAGTCGGCCGCCTGCCGCGGCATGCCCAGTCCGAAGTCCACGAGGTAGTGCTGTCCGTCCACGACGACGGCGCTCGCGATCCCATGGCGTGGGCCGCGGATGGCGGGGCCGGCGGCGGTGCCCAGCGTGATGAGGTGCATGCCGGTGTCCGGCACGGTCTCCGGGGTGGCCAGGACGGGAGTCTCGACGGCCGCCGCCGGACCGGCGCCCAGGAAGGGCGCGGTCAAGGCGGTGACGCCGCCGGCTCCCAGCAGGGTGCGGCGGGAGACGCGGGAACGGTTCTCGGAAGTCATGGTTCCTCCAGGCGCGGCTGTCGACCGCGCGGTAGTGATGCGGGACACGGGGTCCAAACCACTCTCAAGGTAGTGGTTGGTGCCGTCAAGTGACTATGCCGATAGAGTGTTGCCCAGATCACATCGATAGGAGCAATGGGGAATGTCCAACACCGTCGTGCAGGCCTCGGCCGAACTGTTCCGCGCCCACGGGATGACCACGATCTTCGGGAATCCGGGGTCGAACGAGCTGCCGTTCCTTGCGGGGCTGGGGGAGGGGTTCGACTTCGTGCTGGGCCTGCACGAGCAGACGGTGGTGGGCATGGCCGAGGGGTACGCCCGGGCCACGGGCGGCCCCGTGCTGGTGAACCTGCACGCCGCTTCCGGGACCGGCAACGCGATGGGGGCGCTGACCAACGCCCGGTACGCGAACATCCCGTTGGTGGTTCTGGCCGGTCAGCAGGTGCGCCGCACCGTGGGCCAGGAGACGATGCTGGCGAACATCGACGCGGGGATGCTCACCTATCCGCTGACGAAGTACGCGCACGAGCCGCTGTCCGCGCAGGACGTGCCGCGGGCGCTGTCCCAGGCGATCCTCGAGGCCGGCACGAGTCCGGCCGGGCCGGTCTACGTCTCCGTCCCGCTGGATGACTGGGAGCAGGAGGCATTGGCCGATGACGCGCTGCTGGCTCAGCGATCGGTGCGCACCGCCGGGGTGTTGCCGCCGGAGGTGGCCGCCGAGCTGGTCGCCGCCGCCGACGGTGCGCGCAGCCTGGCCCTGGTGCTGGGCCCGCAGGTCGACGCCGCCGCCGTGGCGGACGCGAGCGTGTGGGATGCGGTGGTGTCCCTGGCCGAACGTGCCGACGCCACCGTGTACGTGGCCCCGTCCCCGGCCCGCGGGCCGTTCCCGACCACGCACCCGAACTTCGGCGGGGTGATCGTGCCCGGGATCAGCTCGGTGCGCCAGCGCCTGGCCGGGCACGACGTCGTCATGGTCCTGGGGGCCCCGGTGTTCCGGTACCACCGGTGGGAACCCGGGGACTACCTGACCGAGGGCACCCGGGTGTGGCACCTGACCCAGGACCCCTCGGAGGCGGCCCGGGCCCCGTTCGGCACCGCGGTCGTGGCGGACGTCGGGAGGGCCGCCCTCACGCTGGCCGAGGGCGTGGCGGACCGGGGCACCCGCCGGCCCGCACGCCAGCTGCCTGCGGCGAAGACTTCCGCGGAGGGCATGACCGGTACCGAGATCCTCGAGGTCCTCAATGCCCACGTCACCGAGTCCGTGGTCTACGTCAACGAGACCACCACCCTGGACCTGGACTACCTGGAGCGGATCGCGATCGACCGGCCGGGCCGGTACCACTTCCCGGCCTCGGGGGGCCTCGGGTTCGGCCTGCCGGCCGCCGTCGGGCTGGCCCTGGGCGACCCGCAGGCCACCGTGGTGGCCACGGTGGGCGACGGCTCGGCGAACTACGGGATCACCGCCCTGTACACCGCCGCGCAGCGCCAGACCCGGACCGTGTTCGTCATCGTCAACAATGCCGGATACGGCGCCCTGGCCGGCTTCGCCCAGCGGATGGGCGTACCCGATGTACCCGGGCTGACCCTGGGTGGGATCGACTTCGTCGCCCTGGCCCAGGGCTACGGCGTGCCCGGCAGCCGGACCACCACCCGCGAGGAGTTCGAGCAGGCCTACCGGGACGCCCTCGCCGCCGACGGGCCCGTCCTGATCGACGCCCGCGTGGTCACCGGATGACCCGGACCACCACGTCCACCACCCAGTACACGCACGACCAAGGGAGCATCATGACTGCCACTGACACCGAGCGGACCTCCGTCCTGGACCCGTCCGTGTGGGACGGGAAGATCTACACCGACGCCTGGACCGAGGGTTCGGCCGGGACCATCGAGGTCCTGGAGCCGGCGACCGGGGCGGTGCTGGGCCGAGCGGGGATGGCCTCGGCTGAGGACGCCCGGCAGGCGGCCACCCGGGCCGCGGCCGCGCAGCAGGCGTGGGCCGCGACCAAGCCGGAGGAGCGGGCCGCGATCCTGCGCCGGGCCGGGGACTTCTTCGAGACCCATGCCGCCGAGCTCGGTCAGTGGGTCCAGCGCGAGACCGGTGCCATCGGGGCCAAGGCCGCCCTCGAGACCCACGTGGCCGCCAACGAGTGCTTCGACGCCGCCGCCCTGCCCCACCACCCGGCCGGGGACGTGCTCACCTCCAACGCCGAGCACTGGTCCTTCGCCCGCCGGGTGCCGGCCGGGGTGGTCGCGGTGATCTCCCCGTTCAACTTCCCGCTGATCCTGTCCATCCGCTCGGT
>JAPFFX010000069.1 GCA_026645375.1 Citricoccus sp. WCRC_4
CCGGGCAGCGGGGTGGCCACCACGTGCTCGCGGGAGATCTTCGTGGTCGCCTTCCCGGACGCCTCGGCCGGGGGCTCCCCGATCGGTTCGGCCTCCCCGGCCGGCGTCACCAGGGGCCGCAGCCCGGCGAAGACCCCGACGACGTCGGCCCGGCTCAGCGGCTCGGCCAGCACCGCGTTGGCGGTGTCCAGCAGGTAGTCGATGTCCTGCCTCGTGGCCGCCGGCTGGTCCGGTCCGAGGTCCCAGGACGTGTCCGTGGTGCCGATGATCCAGTGCCGGCCCCAGGGGATGACGAACAGCACCGATCTCTCCGTGCGCAGGATCAGCCCGGAGGTCGAGGTGAACCGGTCCCTGGGCACCACCAGGTGGATGCCCTTGGCGGCGGTGACCCGCGGCATGCCCTCCGTGAGGGGGTGTTCGGTGCCGTCCGGGCCGCGCACGGGGATCCGCCCCGTCCAGACGCCGGTGGCGGTGATGACGCGGCGGGCGTGGACGGTGTGGCGCTCGCCCGTCTCCCGGTCGAGGACCTCGACACCGGTGATGCCGGTGATGCCGACGGCCGATGGCCCGGTGTCGGCTCCGGTGCCGGTGCCAGTGCCAATGCCGGTGCCGGTGCTGGTGCCGGTGCTGGTGCTGGTGCCGGTGCTGGTGCCGAGGTAGGCCGTCACCTGCACGCGGGAGGCGCAGTGGGCGCCGTGCGTGGCCGCGGTGCGCACCAGCTCGATCACGAGCCTGGCGTCATCCACCTGGGCGTCGTAGTAGCGGATCGCCCCGACGTGGCTCTCGGGCCGCAGCCCGGGCGCGATCCGGGACACGGCCGCGCGGCCCAGGTGCCGGTGGACCGGCAGGTGTCCGGTCCGGCCGGCGGCCATCCCGTCATAGAGCGCGAGGCCGGCCCCCACGTAGGGCCGCTCCCAGGCCTTGGCCAGGGGGTACAGGAAGGGCACGGGCCGGACCAGGTGCGGGGCGATGTCCTCGACCAGCCGGCCCCGCTCGCGCAGGGCCTCGTGGACGAGGGGGAAGTCCAGCATCTCGAGGTAGCGCAGCCCGCCGTGGACCAGCTTCGAGGAGCGCGAGGAGGTGCCCCAGGCGTAGTCGGTGGCCTCGACCAGTGCGGTGGACAGCCCGCGGGTGGCCGCGTCCACCGCGGTGCCGGCGCCGACCACTCCCCCGCCGATGACGAGCACGTCCAGCGGGCGCTCGGGCGTGGTGGCGGCCAGGACCGAGAGCGCCCGCGACCGGGACCTCGGCCCCAGGGCCCCCGCCGGCTCCACCGTCCTCGGCATGGTGGCTCAGATCTCGCGGGTCGGGGCCACGAGGACCTCGACCTTCTGGAACTCCTTGACGTCCGAGTAGCCGGAGGTGGCCATGGCCCGCTTCAGGGCCCCCATCAGGTTGGAGGTGCCGTTGGTGTGGTGGCTCGGGCCCCAGAGCACCTCCTGCAGGGTGCCGACGGTGCCGACCTCGGTGCGGTCGCCGCGGGGCATGTCCGCGTGGGCGGCCTCCCCGCCCCAGTGCCAGCCGCGGCCGGGGGCCTCGGTGGCGCGGGCCAGGGCGGCGCCGAGCATCACGGCATCGGCGCCCATGGCCAGGGCCTTGACGATGTCCCCGGAGGTGCCCACGCCGCCGTCGGCGATCACGTGCACGTAGCGGCCGCCGGACTCGTCCATGTAGTCCCGCCGTGCCTCGGCGATGTCCGAGATGGCGGTGGCCATCGGCACCCGGATGCCCATGGCCCGCCGGGTGGTGGAGGAGGCGCCGCCGCCGAAGCCGACGAGCACGCCGGCGGCACCGGTGCGCATCAGGTGCAGGGCCGGGGTGTATCCGGCCGCGCCGCCCACGATCACGGGGACGTCGAGTTCGTAGATGAACTTCTTCAGGTCCAGTGGCTCGCGGTTCTGGGACACGTGCTCGGCGGACACCGTGGTGCCGCGGATGACGAACATGTCCACGCCGGCGGCCAGCACGGTCTCGTAGTACTCCCGGGTGTGCTGCGGGGTCAGGGACCCGGCCACCACCACTCCGGCCTCACGGATCTGGGCCAGGCGCTCGGTGATGAGCTCGGGCTGGATGGGCTGGGAGTAGATCTCCTGCAGTCGCCGGGTGTTGGACGGCGAGTAGTTGGTCGGCTCGAACGCGGCGATCTCCTCGATCACCGGGGTGGGGTCCTCGTAGCGGGTCCACAGTCCCTCGAGGTTCAGCACGCCCATGCCGCCGAGCTTGCCCAGGGCGATCGCGGTGTCCGGGCTCATCACGGAGTCCATCGGGGCGCCGATGACCGGCATCTCGAACGTGAACGCGTCGATCTGCCACCCGATGGAGACGTCCTCGGGGTCCCTGGTGCGCCGCGTGGGCACCACCGCGATGTCATCCAGTGCGAATGCCTGACGTCCCCGCTTGCCGCGGCCGATCTCGATCTGCTGAGTCACGCTTTCCAGCCTAGTGCAGGCTCACGGCCCCAGCAGGATCGCCACCACCAGGATGACCGGCAGGGACAGCACGGCGGAGGTGAACACGATATCCCGCACCAGCAGGTTGGGCAGCCTGAACTGGCTGGAGAACAGGAAGACGTTCTGAGCGGTCGGCAGCGCGGCCATGGCCACGACGCCGAAGAGTTCCATGCCCTGCAGTCCCCACGCGTAGTGACCGAGGAGCCACGCGGTGAGCGGCATCAGGATCAGCTTGATGAAGGATCCCCACGCGATGTCCGGGACCAGCGCGCGGTCCCGGAACGGGCGCTGCGAGGCCAGCGAGAGGCCGAACAGGAACAGCAGCAGGGGGATGGAGGCCCGGCCGAGCATGTCCATCGGCGTCCAGATGGCCTCGGGCGGGACCCAGTCCACGAGTGCGAGGACGGCGCCGGCGGCCGTGGCGACGGTGACCGGGTTGGCCACGGACCTGAGCACCGTCCGACCCAGGCGCGGCTGGGAGGACCCGGCCTGGCGGGAGCACCAGCCGAAGACCGTGAGGTAGACCGGGGCGATCAGCAACAGCTGGGTCACCAGCACGGACACGGCCGGCGCCGAACCGCCCACCGCGTAGATCGCGATGGGCAGCCCGATGTTCCCGGCGTTGACGTAGGAGGAGGCCATGGCCCCGACGGCGGTCTGGCCGGCGGTGCGCTTGAGCACCAGCCAGCTGCCGAGGGCGTAGCAGCCTCCGGCCACGACCGCCGTGACGAGGGCGACGGGGGCATAGACGCCCATCAGCGTCCCCAGGTCGATCTCCGCCACCAGCACCACCATGAGCAGTGGATTGGTGACGTAGTAGATGGCCGGGGTGAGGCCCTGCTGGATGAGGGCCGTGGTGGCCCGCGGAAGGAGCGCGGCGGCCAGCAGCCCGATCCCGGCGATGACCAGGACGATGCTGAAGCCGAGGAGCACTCCTTCCACGGGCGGCGGGTTCCCGGTCCGCGCTAGCGGACGAGGCAGGGTCGCTTGGCGTCGAACTCCCACCCCGGGATCAGGTACTGCATGGACACGGCGTCATCGCGGGCGCCCAGGCCGTGCTCGAGGTACAGCTGGTGCGCCTCCACCAGGCGCTCTCGGTCCAGCTCGATGCCCAGGCCCGGCGCGTCCGGCACGCGGACCTCGCCACCGGAGATCCGCAACGGATCGGTGGTGAGGCCCTGGCCGTCCTGCCAGATCCAGTGGGTGTCCAGGGCGGTGATCTCCCCCGGCGCGGCGGCGCCGACGTGGGTGAACATGGCCAGGGAGATGTCGAAGTGGTTGTTCGAGTGTGAACCCCACGTCAGGCCGAACTCGTGGCACATCTGCGCCACGCGGACGGAGCCGGCCATGGTCCAGAAGTGCGGGTCGGCCAACGGGATGTCCACGGCGTTCGTGCGGACGGCGTGGGCCATCTGCCGCCAGTCCGTGGCGATCATGTTGGTGGCGGTCTGCAGGCCGGTGGCGCGGCGGAACTCGGCCATCACCTCGCGGCCGGAGAACCCGCCCTCGGCCCCGCAGGGATCCTCGGCGTAGGCCACGACGCCCTGCATCCGCCGGCCGAGCCGGATCGCGTCCCGGAGCAGCCAGCCGCCGTTGGGGTCCAGCGTGATGCGAGCGTCCGGGAACCGCTCCTTGAGCGCCGTCACCGCGTCCACCTCGAGGTCGCCGGACTGGACGCCGCCCTTGAGCTTGAAGTCCTGGAAACCGTAGCGCGCCTGCGCCGCCTCGGCCAGGCGCACCACGGCCTCCGGGGTCATGGCCTGCTCACGGCGCAACCGCTCCCAGTCGTCCGCCCCGCCCGGTTCCCTCAGGTAGGGCAGGTCGGTGCCGTCCGGATCGCCGACGTAGAACAGGTACGCCAGCATCGGCACGGACTCCCGCTGCTGGCCATCGCCCAGCAGCTCGGCCACGGGGACCCCGAGGAATTGTCCGTGCAGGTCCAGCAGCGCGGACTCGATCGCCGTGACGGCATGCACGGTGGTGCGCAGGTCGAAGGTTTGCAGACCGCGTCCACCAGCGTCCCGGTCGGCGAAGGCAGTGGCGATCTCCCGCAGCAGGCTGCGGTACCGGGACACCGGTTGGCCGGTGATCCGGAGCCCCGCCTCCTCGAGGGTGCCGCGGATCCCCTCCCCGCCGGGCACCTCCCCCAGGCCCGTGCGGCCCTCGGAGTCGGTGATGATGACGATGTTGCGGGTGAAGAACGGCCCGTGCGCCCCGGAGAGGTTCAGCAGCATCGAGTCGTGCCCCGCCACGGGCACGACCTCGATGCCGGCGATCGTGGGCTGAGCGGTCATCGATCGCCTCCGGTCTCGAGCGTGATCTCGCCGTCGATCCGGCGGTTCAGGTGCCACGGGTTGGCACTGCGCACCGGTGCCGGCAGCAGTGCCTCGGGAAGGTCCTGGTAGGCCACCGGACGAAGGAAACGCTCGATCGCCAGGGTGCCGACCGACGTCGTCCGCGAGTCCGAGGTGGCCGGGAACGGGCCGCCGTGGACCATGGCGTGGCCGACCTCGACACCGGTGGGCCAGCCGTTGGCGAGGATGCGTCCGACCTTGCGCTCCAGTTCCGGGATGAGCGGTGCCGCGGCGGCGTGGTCGGCCTCGGTCAGGTGCAGGGTGGCCGTCAGCTGGCCCTCCATGGCGCGGGTGGCCGTGATGAGCTCGTCCGGGGAGGAATACCGGATGAACAGCGAGGCTGCGCCGAAGATCTCCTCGTGGAGCACCTCGTTGGACTGGAAGGTGTCCACGTCGGTGCCGTAGACCACCGGGGCCGGTGCGTTCTCGGTGGCCCCGTCCTGGCCCTGGCCCACCTCGGCGACACCCCGCTGCGCGGACAGGTTCGCGACGCCGTCGGTCCAGGACTTCGCGATACCGGCGGTGAGCATGGTCTGCCCGGCCTTCTCGGCCAGGACTCGGGACACGGCGGCGGAGAAGCGGTCACCCGCCTCGCCGGCCGGGACGAACACGAGCCCCGGGGCGGTGCACAGCTGGCCGGAGGAACCGGTCAGTGAGGTCACGAAGGCGGCGGCCAGCGAGTCCACGTCCTCCTGGCTCCCGGCGAGGGCCCCGGCGAAGAAGTAGACCGGGTTGATCGAACTCATCTCGGCGTACACCGGGATCGGCTCCGGACGGGCGGCGGCGGTGGCCATCAGCGCGGTTCCGCCGCTCCGGGAACCGGTGAAGCCGATGGCCTTGATCCTCGGGTCCGCGGCGAGCGCCTGGCCCACCGAGGAACCGGGTCCGTAGACGAGGGAGAACACGCCCGGGTGCAGTCCGAGCTCCCGCACGGCGTCGGTGATGGCCTGGCCGACGATCTCCCCCGTGCCGGGGTGGGCGTTGTGCGCCTTGAACACCACGGGACAACCGGCGGCCAGTGCCGAGGCGGTGTCACCCCCGGCGGTGGAGAAGGCCAGCGGGAAGTTGCTGGCACCGAAGACGCCCACCGGGCCCAACGGGACCTTGCGCTGGCGGATGTCCGCACGCGGCATCGGGGTGCGGTCCGGCTGGGCGGGATCGACGCGGACCCCGTGGTGGTCGCCCTGGCGGACGACGCGGGCGAAGAGCCGCAGCTGGCCGGTGGTGCGGCCGGTCTCCCCGGTCAGCCGCGCCTCGGGCAGCCCGGTCTCGGCCATGGCGCGGACCACGAGCTCGTCCCGGACGGCGTCGATGTTCTCGGCGATCCTGTCCAGGAAGTCCGCGTGGGTCTTCGGGTCAAGGGTGCTGAAGGAGGCGAAGGCCTCCTCGGCGGCGGCGGTGGCGCGGGCCAGCTGCTCGTTGTCGATGAGCGAGTACGCCGGCTCGAGCCGCTCGTTGGTGGCCGGGTCGTGGCCGTGGGCGGTGCCGCCGTTGCCCGGCAGTGATTCGCCGGCGATGATCGAGTGGCCGGTCAGTGCGGTCTGGGTCGAGGTCATGGTTGCTCCTTCGGTCTGGAGGGTCTTAGGACACCAACGCCGGGGTTGCCGCACGCACCCCGGTCCGCTCGATGAGGGCGGACAGGTCGCTGTGGTCCTGCTCGGAGAGGTCGTGCAGCGGAGGACGGACGACGCCGGCCTGGCGGCCGACTGCCTGCAGCCCGGCCTTGACGATGGAGACACCGAAGCCCTTGCCGCGGTCGCGGATCTCCAGGTAGGGAAGCACGAAGCGATTGAGCTTCTCGGTGACGGCCTGCCGGTCCTGGCGGCGCACGTCCGCGTAGAACTCGAGGGCGAATTCGGGGATGAAGTTGAACATCGCCGAGGAGTAGGTGCTCATGCCCAGCTGCAGCAGCGGCAGGGCGTAGGTCTCGGCGGTCGGCAGCCCGCCCAGGTAGAACATCCGGTCACCGTTGCGGGCGTAGACCTTGGCCAGGTGTTCGATGTCGCCGATCGCGTCCTTGAAACCGATGAAGTTCTCGTGGCGGCGGGCCAGCTCGGCGACGGTTTCGGCCGAGTAGATGGCGTTGGCACGGTTGTAGACGATGACGGCTGTCCGGGTGGAGCCGATCACGGCGGAGGCGTGTTCGAGCAGCCCCTGCTGGTCGCACTCGGTCAGGTAGGGCGGCAACAGCAGGATGCCCTCGGCGCCGGCGTCCTCGGAGGAACGAGCCTGAGTGATGGCCTGCCGGGTGGCCCCTCCCGCGGAGCCGAGCACCGGCACCTCGGGGCGGGAGGACTCGACGGCGGCACGGACCACCTGTGCGTGCTCCTCGTTCGTCAGGGAGAAGCCCTCCCCGGTGCCGCCGGCAGCGAACAGGCCCGCGACGTCGTGGCCGGACTGCCAGGCCACGTGCTCGCGCAGGGCGGCCTCATCCACGGACAGGTCCTTCGCGAACGGGGTGACCGGGAAGGACAGCAGGCCCTCCTTGAGGCGAGCGGCGAGTTCGAGCGGGGTGTAGTGAGCCATGAAGAGCATCCTCCTGATCAGCAGCGCGGGACTCCGAGCTGGGGTTGGACGGCGTCCGTGCCGTTCTTCTTCCACGGTAGGAAGAGGAATCATGCCTGTCCAAGGCATTCTTTGCATACTTCAATACCCTTCAGGTATCGCAATGAGGACATTTCCCCACCGGACCCGAAGGAGAGAACGAGAAAAGAGCCCACCCGGCGCCTCGCGCCGGAACGGGCCGTGACGCCGGGGCGGAGCGGGCAGGGCCGCGAGCAGTCGAGGACTGACCGCGAACGGCCCACGGTCACCACCGCCCCGGGAGCGGTCGCACCTGCTGCAGCAGCACATGGCACCGGGACTCACCCAGTCAGCTACCCCCTGGGGGCAGCTGACTGGCCTGCCGGTCCGTCCGCAGGACATCTCCTGCGGGGCGGCCCGGCGGGTCCGGGATCAGCGAAGGGTCAGGTTGTAGGTCCGGGACTCGCCGATGTACCAGAGGTCCTCCGTGCCGATGGCATGGTCCCCGTATCGCCAGGGGATCTCGGCAGCCCCGTAACTGCCCGCGGTGAGGACGTGGGTGTACCCGGGCCGGAGCTCATTGGCGAATGATTCTTGCTTGCCCATCAGGTGACCTACGTTGCGCTTGCTGTACTCCGCATTGAAATCGACCTCATGCCCGAGCAGGCCGATCTCGATCATGCGCGGACGCACGTCTTCGAGGTACTTCAGGGTGTTCGCGTGCACGTCCTCACAGACCATTCCGGGTCGGAGGCTCTCGATGATGCCCTCCCGCACTGCGGTCGTGAGCAACTCATACGCCTCCTTCCCGTTCTCGGTGCGCAGCACTGACCTGGCCATGTCCGAGGTCGCGAGGGTCACCCCATCGACGGCGACCTTGACGCCGGCGTCGAGCTGCACGCATTTCGTCTCCCCGTCGATGGGGAAGTCCACCGGCGGGCCGGGGAACAGCATGCGCGATGACGAGTGCAGATTCGTGAAGTACGGTTCGACCGCGAAGGGGATCTCGTGATCGATGCGGAACTGCTGGATATTGCGGAGGTACTCCGCGTAGGCGTCCAGCTCACTGATGGCCAGCCCCGCATCGAGCTGGTCATGGATCCACTGCACCGTCTTCTCTATGGCCGTGACGCTCGTGCGCGCGGCGACCACCTGGAAGGCCAGGTCCTCATGATCTCGCAGGTCGCGCCACGATCCCAGCGGCCGGGAGGCCGACACGAGGGTCGTCCCGTGCCCGACGAGTTCGAGAGCGAGTCCGGTGGTCTCCCACTGCTCCTCGAACGCCAGCCGACCGGTCCCGGCGATGGCGGTGATCGCCTCTGACGCTGACGCGTAGTGCCCCACCGGGACACCGGGCAGGTCCGTCACGGTGTCTTCGGCGATGATGACGACTCGCTCGTCACTCGCGGTCCACAGGGCGAAGGCTCCCTGGCGGGCGCGAATACCGGTCAGCTCGGTGAAATTGGGCGGCGAGGAGATCAGCACCGCCTGAACGCCCAGATCGTCCGAGAGGGTCTTCAGGCTGTCGTACCGGGTGTCGAGACTGTGCGTCAACTCGTTCTCCAGGCCGTGCAGGGCCGGTACCTGGTCGATGAGCCCCTTGGCCACCCTCACGCCTTCTTCACGCCAGGAGGAGAACGCCTCGAGCACCCTGGACTTGTCGACCGTGTAGGCGACGACCCGTCGCGGTTCTCCACCACGGGGCACCTCGACGCTCACCTCACCCGAGATCCCCAGATAGTGGACATAGGGAGCACGGGCATCGAGCTCCACCGCCCCGCCTCCCGAGAGTTCCCTGACCAGGGCGGGAAGCGAGGGCGAAGCCTCGCTGTCCTCGACGATGCGGGCGTCGATCGTGACCCACGGTTCGTAGAAGCGCACCTGATCCGGGCTGACGCCCGCGGAGAACACGTTGCCCTGCTCCTGCTGGCGCACTAGGAGCACCTCCCGCCCATCCTGCTCGGCGATCAGGGGTATAACGAAACGATGCGAGTCCAGGCGGATCGCGGTGAACAACATGCTTTCGAGGGGGTGAAACCCGTAACGATCGGCGACGGCTTGCGGGTCACAGACAATGCGCAACATCAAACTCTCTCCTAAAGACTGTTCCTGGGACAAGGAATCGGCGGGTCAGCTGATGGCGCCAGAGACGCCGATGAGGGACTCGACCTGGGCCACGTACCGGGCGAAGTCATCGGAGTACCGGTGCTCCTTCGTCCTGAGCCGGGGTAGATCCACCTTGATGTCAGCGATGATCCGGCCTGGACGGTCCCCCACCACGACGACGCGGTCCCCCAGCCACACGGCCTCCGGGATACTGTGCGTCACGAAGAGCACGCTCCGCTTCGTCTCCTGCCAGATGCGCTGGAGCTCGATGTTCATCGAATCGCGCGTCATGGCATCCAGGGCACCGAAGGGCTCGTCCATGAGCAGGATCTCGGGGTGCGACACGAGCGCCCGGCAGATGGCCACGCGCTGCTGCATGCCGCCGCTCAACTCGTACGAGTATTTCTTGGCCTTGTCCCCCAGGCCGACGAGGTCCAGGAGTTCCAGTCCATACTCCCGGCTCTGCCTGGTCGCCCTCTTCCGGAATTCCATCGGTAACATGACGTTGTCGAGGTTGTTCCTCCAGGGCAGGAGCACAGGGCTCTGGAAGACCATGGCGATGTCATGCAGCGCCTCGTTGACGTCCCGGCCCCGGACCTGCACCTCACCGGCGGTGTTCTTGACGAGCCCGGAGATGATCTTCAACAGCGTGGTCTTTCCGCTGCCCGACTGTCCTACTATCGAGACGAATTCTCCGGATGCAACGTCGAAGTTGCACCCCTGGAGTACCTGGTTCTCGAGTCCGTCGCGGGACCTGTAGGTCATCCCGACGTCCTGCACACTGATCACTGGCTGATCTTGCATAACGACTGCTCCGTTCCTGATTCGCGATTAGTCTTCTTCAGGCGACGCGATGTCCTCGCCCGGCTTGATCTCTGAGAGGAACTCGTTCGTGTAGACGCTCGAGGCCTCGAGATCCTGAGGATTCTCGAGCCCGAGGTAGTCCCCCGCGACGTCGATGAAGGCCTGAGTGCCCTGATCGCTCATGGCCCCGAACCCGAGTTCCTCGTTCTCCTCGGTCCAGCTCAGACTGCACTGACCCTCGATCGCCACCTCCACGGTCTCCGGCGCGAAGCCCGACACCTCGGCCGTGAAGTCTGCGGCGGCCTCCTCCGGGTTCTGGCACGCCCACAGGTATCCCCGCTGCATCGCCGAGTTGAACCGCTTGACCAGGTCCGGATCGTTCTCGAGCTTGTCCTCGGACGTGACGATCCCGTTGCCGTAGTAGCTGACGCCGAGGTCGGCCCACTTCAGGACCACGGGCTCCACTCCCTCGCCGATGAGCACCGGCTCATCGGACACGAAGAGCGAGATGTTGGCATCCCACTGCTTGGCCAGCAGGCCGGGGATCTTCGACTCGCCCGAGGCGTGCACGACCTCGACGTCAGACTCTCCCAGCCCGGCGGCCTCAACCGCGAGGGGCCAGAGCGCCGTCATCGCTCCCGCCCCCTCGGTGGCGACGGTCTTGCCCTTCAGGTCGGACCAGTCGGCAATGCCGCTGTCGGGGAGGGCCAGCGTCGCGTAAGCCGAGCTCCCCTGGACGAGGTTGATCTGCTTGACCGCGGCTCCCTCGCCCTTGTTGAGGATGGTGACCCCGTAGTCGGCCCAGCCGAAGTCGACCCGACCCGCGTCGACCGAGGTGACCGTGTTGTTGGACCCCGAACCGGGCATGATCTCGAGGGCGATACCCTCCTCTTCGAAAAAACCCTGCGCCACGGCCGAGAAGAACGGCGCGTGCTTGGGCAGGAAGGCCACGTCGGTCATGAGCGTGATGTCATCCAGTTGGCCCTCCGTATCCCCAGCGGCACTGGAACACGCCGTGAGGGCGAGGGCCGCACAGGACAGTGACGCTGCAGCGAGGGTGAGACGGTGGGTGAACAGGTTCTTCATGGTGTTCCTTAAGTCGGGTCGTGGGGAGACAGGCTCGTGAGTGCCTCGGCAGAGGACTACTTGCTGTAGTTCCGCCAGGGAAGAAGGCGTTGCGCCAGCACGCTGATGAGGAAGAAGAAGATGAGGGAGATGGCCGCCAGCACCATGAAGGCAGCGAACATCGAGGGCAGGTCTACCTGGCTGTTCGCCAGCAGGATCACGTAGCCCAGACCGGACGAGCCCGCGATGAACTCACCGACGACGGCGCCGCCGACGGCGAGGGAGATGGAGATCTTGGCGCCGGAGAAGATCGACGGCAGGGCGTAGATGAACTCGATCTTCGTCATCTGCATCCACCTGCCGGCCCTGTTGATCCTGGCCAGTTCCTTCAGTTCGTTGGGGACGGACGACAGTCCGTCGAAGGTGTTGATCACCAGGGGGAAGAAGGCGATGGCCATCGCCACGAAGGCCTTGGACTCGAACCCGAAACCGAACCACACGATGAACAGCGGAGCGAGGGCAACCTTGGGAATGGTGTCGATCGCGATCAGCGTCGGATACAGGAAGTGCCGCATCGCGGGGATGTAGTACAGGACGGCCCCGCACAGGACGCCCAGGGCGGTGCCGAGCGCGAAGCCTGCCAGGGCCTCCTGCACCGTGATAAAGGCGTTCTCCATGAAGTACTCGGGGCGGGCGAAGAACTCCTGCACCGCCGACAGCGGCCCGACCATGAGGTACTCGGGGAGGCGCAGGAGGAGCACCGCGAGCTCCCACAGCGCCAGGACCCCCACGACGCCGACCACCGCCTTGACCGCATTGACGACGCCGACCGGCACCGATTGCCCCTGCCGGCGCTGCGGGGCCACTTCTGGAGACTTCTCCGGGGAGGCCGCGCCGACCCTCATCGTGCTCTCTACTGGCATTGCCTGACTCATGGCTACTCCAAACGCGTTCTGGTCCGGAAGATCGTTCTTCCGTCGGATGTTCCTCACGCCTCGGCTCGACAGTGAGGCCGATCACACGGAGGTGTTCAATCCAGTATCGAAGCGTGGACCATACCTGTCTAACACCTCTTGGGCATGCAGTGATGCTCATACGGAATCACGACCGACGAGGTGTCACGGCACCCTGGAGCACCGCAGGAGGCGCGGACCACGCGTCGTGATACCGCGATGGCATGAGAGCAAACCCAAATGGTCTTGGACAGGCATCAGGTCCCCTGAGACGCTCGAATCGACCATCACTGCCCGTCCACGAGGAGTTTCCCCATGCTGAGTCCATCCCCAGGCCAGGGGCCACACGCCGTAAACGGTGTCCGCGACCGGTTGCGCGAGGCCGGCATTCGCCTCCCCAGGGCGGCAGCGCCGAATTACAGCTACGTTGCGGTGCAGACGTGGGGTGAACTGGCCTTCGTCTCTGGCCAGATCCCCAAGGACGACGGCCGGCTCGCCTATGAGGGGCGCGTCGGCGAGGACCGCACCCTGGACGAGGCGGTGGCGGCGGCCGAGTTGTGCGCTGCCAACGCGTTGGCCCAACTGGACAGCACCGTCGGCCTGGAACGGATCGCGCGGGTGCTCAAGCTCAATGGATACGTGGCCAGCACGGACGACTTCGTCGAGCATCCCAGCGTCATCGAGGGCGCCTCCCGGTTCCTGGAGGCAGCCCTCGGTGAGCGCGGGCGCCATGCTCGCACGGCGTTGGGCGTGTCCCGATTGCCCGCCAACGCGCTCGTCGAGATCGAACTCGTCGCGGGCCTGCACCCGGCATAGGGCACCCCCGGTGCTCCGGACCGTCGCCCCTGATCACCGGCCTCATCGCGTCGTCCGGCCTCCATGCTCGGTGATAGCGTGTGGGTATCGTGTATTCACTCGACCAGGTCCGCGCGTTCATAGCCGTTGCGGAGGAACTGCATTTCGGGCGAGCGGCGGAGCGCCTGAGCATGACGCAGCCTCCACTGAGCCGGCAGATCCAGCGTCTGGAGGCCGCCGTCGGGGTCCAGCTCCTCGCCCGCAACAACCGGCGTGTCGAACTGACGGAAGCGGGCAGTGCCTTCCTCGTGGAATCACGACGCCTGCTGAGCGTGGCGGATGCGGCACCCGAGGTCGCGAGACTCGTCGCCGCCGGATCGGTCGGGGTATTGCGCATCGGATTTACGGCCGCGAGCGCCTTTGACCTGATGGGAACGGTACTGAATCGCATCGCCGAGGCCATGCCGGAGGTTTCCGTCGAGGTGAAGGAGATGGTCACCCGCGATCAGCTGACCGCTATGGACCACGGCGAGATCGACCTGGCCATCGGGCGCCCCTCCGCCGACCCGGACATCTACCACTCACGGGCCCTCAAGAGCGAGGCCCTGGTCGTCGCGCTTCCCGCAGACCATCCCCTCGCCAAGCGCACTCGCCCGCTCACCACGGACGATCTGGTCAACGAGGAACTGATCATGCACTCCCCCGTGGATGCGAAGTATTTCTACGACATCGTGGTGCGCATGCTCCCGGTGTCCCGTTGGAGGTACGCGCACACGGTCAGCCAGATCCTGACCATGGTCGGGCTCGTCGCTGCCGGACGCGGGATCGCCTTCGTGCCGGCCTCTGCGTCCCAACTGGGATTCGGGAAAGTGAAGTTCGTGCCTATCGTGACGCACGAACCTCGACCCGTCGAGCTCCATGCGATATGGCGCAGGGATGAACGTCGGAGGATCGTGCACCGTGCGTTGGAGCACCTACATCCCGAGAACCTGTCTTAGTCCGACCCGTACTGATGGCCAACGAATGACGTTCCCGGGCCTGCTTGATGGGCGCCCGGGAACGTCACGCTGGGCGGTATGGATCCGCTAGCGCGAGCGGTAGTTCGGGGCCTCCACCGTCATCATGATGTCGTGCGGGTGGGACTCCTTGAGCCCGGCCGGCGTGATCCGCACGAACCGGCCCTGGTGCTTGAGCTCCTCGACGGTGTGGGCGCCCACGTAGAAC
>JAPFFX010000353.1 GCA_026645375.1 Citricoccus sp. WCRC_4
GCCGCTGACCAGGCCTTTTCCCGGCCGGACTGCGCTTCGACTGTTACCTGAATCACCCATCAGGTGTACCGTGCTGTGATCCAGCTCACAGCCGTAGTGCCCGGGACAGGATGCCCGGCCGGCGGTGAGGGAGGAGGCATCATGACCCCACCTGCACCCCATGACCGGGACGACTCGCTCGACCGCCCGTGCCCCGGCCCGGACGGACTGCCTGCCGGGCGTCCCGCCGGGCGGCGGCGGACCCGCCGACGACTGACTCCCGCGCTGCTGGCCACGTTCCTGCTGACGGCCCTGGCCGGGACCCTGGGCCTGGTCGGGACCTCCCCGGCGGCGCAGGCGATCATCTGCCCGCCCGGATTCGAGACGCTGCCGGGTTGCACGAACACCGGCGGCGGTGGCGACGGCGGTGATGACGGCACCGCTGCGACGGGGACGTGGACCACCGAGACCGTCGCCGGGATGAGCGTGAGCCTCTATGTCCCCGAGACCGCCCCGGCCCACCCGGACGGCAGGGCCCTGATGGTCACCCTGCACGGTTGCGTGCAGAAGGCGGCGGACCTGAAGAACGGCGGGAACTGGGCCGCCACGGCCGATGAGTACGGCATGGTGGTGGCCGTCCCGGCCGCGCCGAACGGCGGAGTGCTGCTCGGCTGCTGGGACTACTACGACGCCAACCACTCGCGGACCTCCCCCGCCCGGCACGACGACAACCTGCTGGGCCTGGCCTCCGCCCTGACCTCCCGGCCCGGACTGGGCGTGGACGCGGACCAGGTGTACCTGTCCGGCCTGAGCTCGGGCGGCGGCCAGACCATGGTCATGGGCTGCCTGGCCCCGGACGTCTTCGCGGGCATCGGGATCAATGCCGGTCCGACCGTCGGGACCACCTCGGGGCAGATCTCCTCGGTGGCCACGTCCAAGACCCAGGGCACCTCCACCTGCCGGTCCTTCGCGGGTTCGGCGGCCTCCTCCTTCGACACCCAGCTGACCTCGGTCGTCTACGGCAGCAACGACTCCGTGGTGGCGCCCGGTTACAACCCGCTCAACGCCGAGATCATGGCCGGACTGTACGGCGCCTCCTCGACGTCGTCGTTCTCGCTGGCCGGCCTGGACGGGACCAACACCGCCGGGACGGGCACCCTGTACTCGGATGCGGACGGCCCGCGGGTGTCCCTCGTCCAGAACACCGGGCTGGGACACAACTGGCCAGCGGGCGGCGGTCCGGGCGGTTCCTACATCTCCACCAACAGCATCGACTACCCGGCGTACGTCACGGAGTTCTTCTTCGAGAACAACCGCCGCACCGGACCGCTGCCGACCGGCGAGCCGACGCCGACGGACGAGCCGACCCCGACTGAGGATCCCACCCCCACGGAGGAACCGGAGCCCACCGAGGAGCCCACCACCGCCCCGGAGCAGTGCGTCACCGCGGCCAATGCGGACCACCGGTCCGCCGGCCGCGCCACCTCCTACGGCGTCCACCCCTACAACCCGTACTACGCCGTCGGCTCCCAGGACTACCTGGGCCAAGGTGACGCCACGGTGACGAGCCTGCACGAGTCCGCGGACGGGGTGTTCGACCTGGTACCGGCCTGCTGAGGTGCCGCCGCTGACCTGAGTGGACAGGCTGGCCCCGGGACGCCACCGCGCCCCCGGGGCCAGCGCACGCCCCGGGTGGCCCCTCGGCGGCAACGGGGGTCAGCGGGCCGGCGCACTGTGCGCACCTGTCAGGATGGACCCATGAGCGTGAGGATCCTGGCGGTGGGCAAGAAGCACGAGTCCTGGGTGTCCGAGGGCATCGACCGCTACGCCAAGCGCCTGAAGAAGCCCTTCGACGTGTCGTGGCAGCTGCTGCCCCACTCCTCCCGGGAGGGAGACGCCGCCCGGACCGAGGAGTCCGCGCGGATCCTGGCCAAGGTGGATCACCGCGACCACCTGATGCTGCTCGACGAACGGGGGAAGGACTTCGACTCCCCCGGGCTGGCACGTCACCTCCAGGGCCGCTTCGACGCCGGCCAGCAGGTCACGCTGGTGATCGGCGGCGCCTACGGAGTGGACGACTCCGTGCACGAACGCGCGGACACGGTGTGGTCGCTCTCGAAGCTGGTGTTCCCCCACCAGCTCGTCCGGCTGATCCTCGCCGAGCAGCTCTACCGTGCCCAGGAGATCGCCGGCGGCCGGCCCTACCACCACGTCTGAGCGCCGCCGCCGGGACCGCGTCCAGGACGGGACGTGACGGGCCATGAGACCGGTGCCCGTGCCGCGGCCGGACAGGAGCCGGCAGAACCCGGAGGCATCCTGCGCCGGCCTGCTCCCCGTGCCCATCCCCCGCTGCCCGCCCGGTCGCGGGCGTCCGCCGTCCGCCACCACCGTCGGCCACCGGGCACCCTTCGGGCGTCCGTGCCGGGGCGTACGCTGATGCCGATGACAGTTCTCCCGGATGCGCAGGCGGTCCTGGACCGCTTCACGCCCGCCACCCGCGAGTGGTTCGCGGGGGCCTTCGCCGCGCCCACGGACGCCCAGATCGGCGCCTGGGACGCGATCTCCAGCGGCCAGCACGCCCTCGTGGTCGCCCCGACCGGTTCCGGCAAGACCCTCTCGGCCTTCCTCTGGGCCCTCGACGGGTTCCTGCGGCCCGCCGGGGAAGGCTCGCCGCCGTCCGGACCGGCACAGGATCCCCTGCCGGGGGAGCTGCCCGCACCGGCCCCGGGGAAGCGGCCGAAGAACCTCACCCGGGTGCTGTACGTCTCCCCGCTCAAGGCCCTCGGCGTGGACGTGGAGCGCAACCTGCGGGCGCCACTGATCGGCATCACCCAGACCGCCCGGCGGCTGGGCGAGGAACCCCGTGACGTCAGCGTCGGCGTACGCTCCGGTGACACCCCGGCCCGCGAGCGCCGTCAGCTGGTCAGCAATCCCCCGGACATCCTCATCACCACCCCGGAGTCGCTCTACCTGATGCTGACCTCCCAGGCCCGGTCCACGCTGGCCGGGGTGGAGACCGTCATCGTGGACGAGGTCCACGCGGTGGCCGGGACCAAGCGCGGCGCGCACCTGGCCGTGTCCCTCGAGCGCCTCGACGCCCTGCTCCCCGCCGCGGCCCAGCGGATCGGGCTGTCCGCCACCGTGGAGCCGAAGGAAGAGGTGGCCCGGTTCCTCGGCGGCATCCAGCCGGTGCGGGTGGTGGCCCCGGGGTCGGCCAAGTCCTGGGACGTGCATGTCACCGTCCCGGTGCCGGACATGACGGAGCTGCCCTCGGCTGCCGGCGCCCACGACCTCGGGCCCGGCTCCGGGCTGGAGGCCCAGGCCTCGATCTGGCC
>JAPFFX010000087.1 GCA_026645375.1 Citricoccus sp. WCRC_4
GGTCACGGGGCTGACCGTCGGCGGTGACGACTACGTCACCAAGCCGTTCTCCCTCGACGAGGTGGTCGCCCGCATTCGTGCCGTGCTGCGCCGCACCGCCCCGGCAGACGGTGACGACGCCGTCCTCCGGGTCGACGATCTCGAGCTCGACGACGATGCGCACGAGGTGCGCCGGGCCGGCGAGGTGGTGGAGCTGTCCCCCACCGAGTTCAAGCTGTTGCGCTACCTGATGATGAACCCCAATCGCGTGCTGTCCAAGTCGCAGATCCTGGACCACGTCTGGGAGTACGACTTCAACGGGGACGCCTCGATCGTCGAGTCGTACATCTCCTACCTCCGCCGGAAGATCGACCGCCCCGACCTGCCGGACATGATCCAGACCAAGCGCGGCGTCGGCTACCTGCTGCGCTCCGCTGAGAAGCGCTGACCGTCCGTATCCTTGATGGCATGCCCCCACCCGTGAACCACAACGGGCGCTTCCGGCCGTTCCACGAGATCGTCCGGACCTGGAAGACCTCCTCGTTGCGGACCCAGCTGGTGGTCATGACCAGCGGCCTCATGCTCCTGGCCGTGGCCGTGACCGCCGCGCTGACGGCGTCCCTGTTCCGCCAGGAACTGGTCCGGCAGATCGACGAGGACCTGTTCGCCAACCGCAGCAACGTCTCGGTCTACCTGACCAGCCTCGGCATGGGGACGGACTACTTCTCGTCGCCCCAGTCCATCCTGCGTTTCTACGGCGAACTGCAGGACAACCGGGGACAGACCACCACGAACTCCTCCTTCACCGGAGTGGACGAGGACCGGCCGGTCATTCCCGGGATGACGGCAGAGGAGGTCCTGTCCCGGGGCACCCAGGCGTTCGAGGTCCCCGGCACGCACGCGGACTCCCGCGGGTGGCGGGTGCAGGTCTACCGCCTGGAGTCCGGTGAGGGATCCCTGGCCATCGCGCTGCCGCTGGAGCCGGTGTACAGCTCCGTGGACCGGGTGATGTCGCTCGTGGCCACCATCGGCCTGCTGGCCACCGCGGGCGCCTCCGCGATCGCCTACGCGGTGACCACCCGTGCGTTCCGCCCGCTGCTGCGGGTGGAACGCACGGCAGCCCAGATCGCGGCCGGAGACCTCTCCCAGCGCGTGGAGATGGGCGCCCCGGACACCGAGGTAGGCCGGCTGTCCCGGTCCCTGAACGCCATGCTGGCCCATATCGAGACCGCGTTCCGTTCCAAGGAGCAGTCCGAGGAACGCATGCGCCGGTTCATCCAGGACGCCTCGCACGAGTTGCGCACTCCGCTGGTCACCATCCGGGGCTTCTCCGAGCTCTACCGGCACGGCGGGATCTCCGAGAAGGAGGACGTGGACGCGGCCATGGGCCGGATCGAGGGCGAGGCCAAGCGCATGAGCCAGCTCGTGGAGGACCTGTTGACGCTGGCCCGCCTGGACGAACAGCGGCCGCTGGACCATGAGCCGGTGGACCTGATGATGCTGGCCAACGACGCCGTCCTGGACGCCCGCGTCAACGCCCCGGACCGTGAGGTGAGACTCGAGGGGCTCGACGGCGGCCGCGCCGGTTCCGCGCCCACCTCCGGGGACGAGGGCCGGTTGCGGCAGGTGGTGGCCAACCTGGTGACCAACGCCCTGCGGTACACCCCGGAGGGCACCCCACTGGAGATCGCCGTCGGCACGGTGGACGTGCTGCCGGGATCGGTCGACTCCGACGGCCAGCAGGTGCACGGCTCGCGCGACTCCGTGATCGAGATCCGGGACCACGGACCCGGCATCGACGAGGACGACGCCGCCCGGGTGTTCGAGCGTTTCTACCGTGCAGACTCGTCACGCCAGCGGGAGACCGGCGGGACGGGCCTGGGGTTGGCCATCGTGGCGGCGATCGTCGCCCAGCACGATGGCACCGTACGGCTGACCCAGACGCCCGGGGGTGGCGCCACCCTGTCCGTGCGCCTGCCGTGGATCCCCGGCGCACAGGACCAGGACGAGCAATCCGACGAGGACGGGACGGCCGGAACGGACCAGTCCGCGGACGGTGCCCCCGCTCCGGACGGGGTTCTGCCGACGGACGGGGACGAATCGACACGTGAGGAGTCCGGCACCGGGAGGCAGGCAAACGGCAAGCAGGCCAACGGCAGGCAGGCGACCGCGGAGAAGTCGGCACGGACCGGACGCGGTGTGATGCGTGGCCGGCGGAAGCCGCCCATCCCACCGCGTCCTGCACAGGCGCCCGGAGGGCCGTCGCCCTCCACAGCGGAGTAGTGACGCCCTGTCGGGCGCTCGGTGGGGCTCATAGCGTGGGCAGGGAGCCGGAAGCCCCCCCGGCCAGCCGGTCCCCGCCTCCTGGTGAACGGGCCGGCATCCAGACCCCTCACCCACAGGAGTGAACATGGCGCTCGTCCAGATCGACACCGAAGACCTGATGGCCAAGAGCCAGGCCGTGGAGGGTTCCATCGGCCGGCTGCAGTCCGAGGTCAACGCAATGGAGGCCAACCTGCGCCAGCTCCAGGACACCTGGCGCGGCCAGGCCTCGAACAACTTTCAGACCATCCTGACCGAGTGGCGGGCCACCCAGGCGCGCGTC
>JAPFFX010000097.1 GCA_026645375.1 Citricoccus sp. WCRC_4
CCCTCCCCCAGGCCCCGGATGGACCAGCGCCTGCACGAGGGACTGCTCGAGGGCCTCGTCACCGGGCGCCTGCAGCGCACCGCCGACGGACGGATCTGCCGCCTGCGCGCCGCCTGGCCGAGCACCTACCGGCGCTGACCGGCACGGGGCGGGGACCATTCATTCCCCGGTCGTGGTCACCTCACTAGCGTGGCGCCATGCGACCGCTGCGGTTCTCCATCAACGTCACCCTCGACGGGTGCTGCGATCACCGGGTCGTCCTCACGGACGAGGAACTGCACGCCCACCACGCCGGGATCCTGGCGCGGGCCGACGCGCTCCTCCTCGGCCGCGTCACGTACCTGATGATGGAGGAGGCGTGGCGTCCCCCGGCGTCCGAGGCGATGCCCGACTGGACGCAGCCCTTCGGGCGCACGATCGACGCGGCGAAGAAGTACGTGGTCTCGAGCACCCTGGAGACGGTCGACTGGAACGCCGAGCTCGTGCGCGGGGACCTGGGCCAGGCCGTGCGGCGGCTGAAGGACGAACCGGGCGAGGGGCTCTACGTGGGCGGTGTGACGCTCCCGCTGGCACTGGCCGGTCTCGGGCTCATCGACGAGTACGAGTTCGTGGTGCATCCCGTCCTGGCCGGCCACGGCCCGACGCCGTTCGCCGGGCTCACCGAGCACCTGGAACTGCGCCTGCTCGACCGGAAGGAGTTCACCTCCGGAGCGGTGGCGCTCCGGTACCAGCCGAGGCACTAGCGCTCCCGGGCCCACGTCCGGCCCGGCCGGTGCTGTCCACCCCGGCCGGCCAGCGTTCAATCGACGGTTTAGTCGTCGTCGAGGTCCCCGGCCAGGGCCCTGGCCCCCAGGTGCTCCTCGGTGGCCGTCTCCCAGACCTCCCTGGCCGCCGACACGTTGAGCACGATGATCAACAGGCCCAGGATCACATCCGGCCAGCCGGAGAGGGTCCAGGCCGTCACGAGGCCCATGGCGATGATCGCCAGGTTGACGAACACGTCGTTACGGGCGGCCAGGAAGGCACCCTGGGTCAGCGAGCCGCCACCGTGCCGGAACCTCGCCAGCACGAGGGAGCACACCAGGTTGACGGCCAGCGCGCCGCCGGCCGTGACCACCAGGGCGACCGGGTCCGGCGGCTCGGGGTCCCCCGCCTTGAGGAACGCCGTCCAGGCAGCGGCCAGGGCCGGCAGCAGGATGATGAGCGCCAGGGCCTTGCCTGCCACGGCCTGGCTGCGGGCGGACCAGCCCAGGGCGACGAAGATCAGGATGTTCACGGCGAAGTCCTCGAAGAAGTCCACCGAGTCGGCGACCAGGGACACGGAGCCGATGGCCAGGGCCACGGACATCTCCACCACCATGTAGGCCAGGTTCAGCAGCGCGACGAGCAGCACGGAGGCCTTCAGGTCGCGCGGGGTGCACCGGGTCCGCGGCGATTCCCACCGGTCACCGTCCGGCGTCAAGCCGCTGCCCCCTCGCGGGACGGGTGGAGACCGCGTCCGCCTGCGCCTGCGTCTGCGTGTGCTTCTGCGTGTGGGCGTGCGTCTGCACCGACTTGGCCACGCCCACCGCGATCGCGGTGGTCACCGGGATGGCCAGGACCAGTCCGATCGAGCCGACGAGGATGCGCACCACCTCCTCCACCAGTTCGGCCGAGAGCAGGGTGTCGGCCAGGGATCGGTCGTACAGGGAGACCACGATCAGCAGCGGCAGGGCCGCCCCGGCGTAGGCGAAGGCGATGGTGTAGACGGTGGAGGCGATGTGGTCCCGGCCGATACGCATCCCGGAGGCGAACAGCTCCCGCGCGGAGGCCCGGGGGTTGGCGGCCTGCAGTTCCCAGACGGCCGAGGACTGGGTGATGGTGACGTCGTTGAGCACGCCGAGCCCGGCCACCAGCAGTCCGCACAGCACGATCCCGCTGAGCCGCACCTCGGGGGCCACGGCGGCCAGCACGTAGGAGTACTCGTCACCCATCCCGGTCAGGGAGGCGGCGTCCGTGCCCCAGGCGGCCAGTACCGCGGTCAGCCCCAGACCGATGAGGGTGCCCAGCAGGGCCGTGGTGGTGCGCAGGGAGAACCCGTGGGCGAAGTACAGCACCACCACCATGATCAGGGAGCAGCCCACCAGGCCGACCCACAGCGGCGGCCCGCCCTCCAGCAGGGCCGGGACCATGAACCAGAACAGCACCGTGAAGGCCAGGCCCAAGCCCAGGATGGCCCGCACCCCGCGCCAGCGCGCCACCAGCACCACGACCAGGGCGTAGAGCAGGGCCAGCGCCACCACCGGCACCGTCCGCTCGAAGTCCACGAAGACGTAGTCGACCGCCCCGGAGGCGCCGGCCCCGCCCGCCTGACCGCCGGCATCGGCGGTGCCGCCGGGCAGCGCCGACAGGTCCAGCGCCTTGACCCGGTCGCCCACGGCCACGTCCATGCTGGCGCCGACCTCCGGCGGCACCGGCACCCGGGCGCCGTCGGTGCCGCCGCCGTCGGGGTCCACGATGGCGTCCACGCACCGCACCTGCGCCGCCGCGCCCTCGCCGACCACGGCACCGCTCGGCGTCTCGAGGGTCCCGGCCTGCGGCCCACAGTCCCGCGGTTCGACGGCGGTCACCGTCCCGGAGAACAGGGTCACCCCCGAGGCGGTGCCGTAGGGGTCGGCCAGGGACAGCCCGCGGTGGGACCCCGAGGGCCACAGGGCGATCATGGCGGCCACCAGCAGCAGCGTCACGGGCACGAGGATCGCCGCCAGCGCGGTGATGACGCGGCGGCGCGACCCGCCGGAACCGGTCAGCGCGTCGTCGGCCCCGGGGCCGGCGTCGAGGCCGTGGCCGTGCCCGCCGGAGTGGCTGTCCTGCACCTGGCGGTCAGCCCCGCAGCCGGACCATCACGTTGCGCATCTCCACCACGACGGTCCCGTCCGGCTCGGTCACGCGCACGTCCACGATCCGCGTGGACCCGCTGCCGGTGCCGATCTCGGCGGTGGCGGTGAGCACCTCCCCCTCACGCCCGGGCGCCAGCAGCGACGAGCTGGAGTGGGAGGTCACCCAGCGGGGGGCCTCCTCCCCCGTGTTCAGCGCGTAGGCCGCCGCGGTGTCGGCCAGCAGCATGGTGATCCCCCCGTGGCAGATCCCGTGGGAGTTGCACTGCCGTGACTGCACCGTCATGGCCATGGCGCAGCCGGCGTCGTCCCCGGCGACGAACGTGATGCCCTGGTCCGTCACGGGGGTGTCCACCGCGAGGATGGCGGCGGCCCGCTCGGCGCGCAGGGCGGAGTGCGCCGCGGTGTCCATCGGATCGGTCACAGCGGTGCCCCCTCCCGCTCACCCTCGGTCTCATCGGGATCCGCGGTCGGGTCCGCCCCGGAACCGGCCAGCGGGTCCGGCAGGTCGGCCGGGTCGAGGCCCGGCTCCGCGCCCGGTCCGGCGGCACCCTCCGCCGCGGCGTCCCGGGCGGGCTCTCGGTCCTCGGACCGGTCGGTCGCCCAGATCCGGGTGTCCAGCAGCACCCGGGCGTGCCCGGTGGACAGCAACTGGTCGAGCATCGGGGTCAGCGCCGTCATCGCGTCGTCGGCCTCCACCTGGACCGGGTACTGGGCGGTGAGCATGGCCAGCAGGGCGCCCGCGGCGAACTGCGCGTCCGCGGGGGCCAGCTCGGGGTCCCAGCCGATCAGCACGTCCGTGGGGTCCTCGGTGCGCTCCGGGGTGTAGGAGATCGCGAACGCCGTGATCGTGCCACCCTCGGCCTTCGGCCGGTTGCGCAACACCACGGCCCCGGAGGCACCCGTCTGCGGACCGAGCAGCAATTGCTGGGCCCGGCCCACGGTCATCTCGGCCGGGTCCCAGTCGTGCACCGCCTGGTAGAACACGGACACCGCCTGGGTCAGTTCCACCGATCCGGTGGCCGCCTCCTCCAACGTCATCCCGCCTTCGGACAGTTCCGGCGGTGCGAGCACCCCGGCCCCGACGACGATGCGCCGCGAGCGCTGGACCTCACGGAACCCGTGGTCGGCCAGGAACCGCTGGGTCGCCTCCGCGCTGGAGGGCACCTTCCCCTCGTGCCCGACGGCGACCCGCGTCTTCAGCTCGACGGTCCCGAGGGTCTCCACGGCCACGTCCGCCTCCGCGCGCAGCGCGTTCAGCAGCATCGAGCCGATGCCCCGGTTGCGCACGGGTGCGGCGGTCTCGGCGTAGAACCACAGCCGCTTCGGGTGCACGCGGGAGGTGGAGACCACCCCGGCGGCCACCGGGACGCCGTCGTCCTCGGCGACCAGGCAGCGCACCCAGCCGTCGGCGGCGCCCGCGGCCGAGCCGCCGTCGTGGGAGGGACGCAACAGGGTGCGGTCCTGGTGCTGCTGTGGGTCAGAGGGGTCGCCCCAGGTCTGCAGCAGCCGCAGGTCGTCACCCTCGACCCAGGGCCGCAGCGTGACGTTCCCGGCCCGGTCCGTCTCCGACGGGGTCACTGGGCCAGCCGCTCGAACAGCCAGCCGCGCACCTGGTCCAGGCCCACCCGCTCCTGGGCCATGGTGTCCCGCTCACGGATGGTCACGGCCTGGTCCTCGAGCGAGTCGAAGTCCACGGTGATGCAGTACGGGGTGCCGATCTCGTCCTGGCGGCGGTAGCGGCGGCCGATGGCGCCGGCGTCGTCATAGTCGATGTTCCAGACCCCGCGCAGCTCGTCGGCGAGCCTCTTCGCGGTCGGCACGAGCTCCTCCTTGCGGGACAGCGGCAGCACGGCGGCCTTGACCGGGGCGATCCGCGGGTCCAGGCCCAGCACGGTGCGGGTGTCCGTGCCGCCCTTGGCGTTGGGCGCCTCCTCCTCGCGGTAGGCGTCCACCAGGAACGCCATCATGGAGCGGGTCAGCCCGAAGCTCGGCTCGATCACGTACGGGGTGTACCGCTCGCCGGTGCCCTGGTCGAAGTACTGCATCTTGGTGCCCGAGGCCGCCGTGTGGGAGCTCAGGTCGAAGTCGGTGCGGTTGGCGATGCCCATCAGCTCGCCCCACTCCGAGACCTGGAAGCCGAACCGGTACTCGAGGTCGATGGTGGCGTCCGAGTAGTGGGCGCGCTCGCCGTCCGGGACGTCGAAGCGGCGCATGTTGTCCGGGTTGATCCCCAGGTCGATGAACCAGTCCCAGCAGGCCTCCACCCAGGTGTCGAAGTGGCCCTTGGCCTCGTCCGGGTGGACGAAGTACTCGATCTCCATCTGCTCGAACTCGCGGGTGCGGAAGATGAAGTTGCCGGGGGTGATCTCGTTGACCCAGATGGTCACGGTCAGCAGCGTCAACTCGGTGCAGGCGAGGCAGGTCCACACCAGACCGGAACCCGCCAGTCCGCTGGGGGCCGGACTGGGGAGGTCGTCCGCACCGGGATCGACCCGAGCCGCCTCGTCGTCCTCGACGAGACGTTCGGCACCACCGCGATGACCCGCCGGT
>JAPFFX010000363.1 GCA_026645375.1 Citricoccus sp. WCRC_4
TGCATCAACTGCCTGCACGTGCTGGACGAGCTGCGCCCGCTCGAGGCCGAGTACCGGGACGTGCTCGTCACCGTGGGCGTCCACTCGCCCAAGTTCGACCACGAGGCGGACCCGGAGGCGCTCGCCGCCGCCGTGGAGCGCTACGACGTCCAGCACCCCGTGCTGGACGACCCGACCCTGACCACCTGGCAGGCCTACTCCGCGCGGGCCTGGCCGACGCTCGTCGTGGTGGACCCGGAGGGCTACATCGCCGCCCACCTGTCCGGCGAGGGCCACGTGGCCGGACTGACCTCGCTGGTCGAGGAACTCGTCGCCGAGCACGAGGCCAAGGGCACGCTGCACCGGGGCAACGGCCCCTACGTCCCGCCGGAGCCGGTGGCCCGGGACCTCAAGTTCCCCGGCAAGGCCATCGCCCTGGGCGCCCGCGGCGCCGAGGCGGGCACCTTCCTCGTGGCGGACACCGGCCACCACCGGCTCGTGGAACTGGCCGATGACCTGACGACCGTGGTGCGCACCATCGGCGGCGTCGGCGCACAGGGCACGGACGCGGCCGCCGCCCCGGCCCCCGACGGCGGTGCCGACCCGACCGCGGCGCCCGGCACCAAGGGCCTGGCCGACGGCGGCCCGGATGCCGCCCTGTTCAACGAGCCGCAGGGCCTGACCCTGCTGCCTCAGGACGTGGCGGACGCGGTCGGCTACGACGTCGTGGTCGCCGATTCCGTGAACCACCGGTTGCGCGGCGTGCGCCTGGCCGACGGGACCGTGCGGACCGTGGCCGGCAACGGCGTGCAGCGGCTGATCGACCCCGAACGGGCCCGCGTGGTGGCCGACCCCGACACGGAGGAGACCCTCTCCCTGGCGCCATTTGGCACCGACCCGCTGCACACCTCGCTGTCCAGCCCCTGGGACGTGCTGTGGTCCACGGCCGAGGACACCCTCGTGGTGGCCATGGCCGGCACCCACCAGCTGTTCAGCTTCGACCCGCGCACCGGTGACCTGGCGGTCTACGCCGGCACCGGGCTGGAGGGACTGGAGGACGGGGATCCCACCGTGGCCTGGTTCGCCCAGTCCTCCGGGCTCGCCGAGTCCGCGGACGGCACGATCTGGGTGGCCGATTCCGAGTCCTCCGCCCTGCGCCGGATCACCCCGGCCGACCCGGCCGCGGCGGACGGCGCGCTGGGCCGCCGGGTGAGCTCCGCCGTCGGGACCGGACTGTTCGACTTCGGCTTCCGTGACGGCGCTGCCGACCAGGCCCGCCTCCAGCACCCGCTGGGCGTGGCCGCCCTGCCGGACGGCTCCGTGCTCGTGGCCGACACCTACAACGGCGCGATCCGCCGGTACGCGCCGGCCGGCGTCGCCGCGGACGGACGCGCGACCGAGGCGAGCGTGTCCACCCTGGCCCGTGGGCTGAAGGAGCCCTCGGACATCCTCGTGGAGCCGGACGCCGAGGGGAACGCCGCCTCGATCGTGGTGGTGGAGACAAACGCCCACCAGCTGGTCCGGCTGTCCGTGCCGGAGGAGTACCTGCAGGTCGACGAGGGCGCGCTGCAGACCCATCGTCCGCGCACCGCGGTGGCCGCCGGCGAGCTGGAGCTGACCGTGGCCTTCGAGGCACCGACCGGGCAGAAGCTGGACGACCGCTGGGGCGACCCCACCCAGCTGAAGATCTCCTCCTCCCCGGAGGAGCTGTTGCTGGGCGGGGAGGGCACCTCGACCGGGCTGGTCCGCACGCTGCGGATCAATCCGGACATCGCCGAGGGCGTCCTGCACATCACCGCGCGGGCCGCGTCCTGCGACGGCGAGAAGGGCCAGCCGATCCCGGACCACGCCGCCTGCCACCTGTACCAGCAGGACTGGGGCATCCCGGTCACGGTGCACTCGGGCCCGGCCGGGGACGGGGACCTCGTCCCGGAGACCCGACTGGACCTGGACCTGCGCGGGATACACTGACAACGCCCACCGCACCCGAGAGACCCGAAGGCGGCCGTATCCCATGACCACCCTGGTTGTTGCCTCGTCCAAGCACGGTTCCACCCGCGAGATCGGTGAACGCATCGCCGCGGTCCTGCATGCCAACAAGGGCGTGACCACGGTCGTCGAGGACCCGCAGGGTGCGCCGCAGTGGCTGGCCTCCGTGAGCGCCGTGGTGGTCGCGCTGCCGATCTACGCCGGATCCCTGGAGAAGGCGGGCAAGGCCTTCCTGGACACCCATCGGGCCGAACTGGCGAACAAGCCGCTGTTCATCCTGGCCTCGGGCGCCGGCCCCGAGTTCGACGACGGCCTGCGCACCACCCTGGAGGCCTATGGCCCGAAGGAGGTCGGATACTTCCGCGGGGCGCTCTACGAGGAGAAGCTCAGCTGGTTCGAGAAGCTGATGATCAAGCTCGCCAAGGGCCAGTACGGGGACTTCCGGGACTGGCAGGGGATCGAGGCCTGGGGCAAGTCCCTGGCCACCCGCGGCGCCAGCTGAGCCTGCGGCCGGGCGGGCGTCAGGGAGCCTGCGGGACGTAGCGCACCGACTCGGGGCCGACCTGCAGGTCGGCCTCGAGCACGACCGGCTCCTCGTGTTCCACTCGTCGACGCTCGCCGGTGACCAGGTCGATCTCCTCGAGGGTCAGCCGCGCCTCGGTCCGGACCGCGGCGGCCACCGTCACGTCGGTCCCGCTGGGCGCGCCCGCGGAGCCCTCGCCGTCGGCCGGCAGGGGCTCGACCTCGACCGTCGGATCGGGGGAGACCGACCAGCTGATGGAATCCGGCGGGATCCGGTTCAGGGTGTCGTAGCCCATGGGACAGCCCGCCGGGTGGAGGACCTGCTGCTCCGTGCACCGGGACAGGTAGTCGTCGAGCTGCCGGTTCGCCTCCGCGGCCACCGCGTCCGTGTACTGCAGGGGCAGGGCCAGGGGGAGTGGCGTCGACGGATCGGCCCCGTCCGCGACCGCCCGCACCGGGGCCGCCTCCAGGTAGGTGCTCGCGGCCGAGACGCTCACCGCCGACGGCGGCAGGACCGCGAAGTCCTGGACCGGCGAGGACTCACCCGTCAGGGTCACCTCCACGCCGTTCACCGTCCCCGCCAGGTGCTGGCCGGCGGCCTCGGCGGGCCAGACCTCCGGCGCCACCCGGACCGTGGACAGGGGGACCGGCGCCAACCGCCAACGGTCGAAGAACAGCCAGTCGCGTCCTGCGTGCTCCACGGTGAACGTGGTGGTGTGGTCCTGGCCGTCCACGCGGTAACCGACCTCCACCTCGACCCCGTTCCCGGTCTCGCCGCCCCTGGACACGGTGACGTCCCCCAGGTGCGCGAAGCCGGCGGCCAGCGGTTCACCGTCCAGCAGCGTGGTGGCCGCTCCCAGGGACGGGGCGGTGGTGTCGGAATCCCCGGTGCCGGAACCCCCTGCGCCGGAGTCATCCCCGCCGGGGCCTGCGCCCCCGGCCAGTCCGAGCGCCGCGGCACCGTCCCCGCTGGCCAGGGCGTCGAGGTAGCGCTCGACCTGGGCCTCGGGGGAGTAGACCGTCGCGCTGACCGTCCCGATCGCCACGCCCCCGGCCACCAGGACCAGGGCGGCCGCCCCGCCCCACAGGGCCAGCGTGCGGCCGGGCCGGCCGGTGCCGGGTGCCTGTCCGTGCGCGTTCACCCGCTCAGCCAAACAGGCCCCCACGTCGGCGGCCGCGCCGCTTGGTGCCGAAGACCGACCGCACCACGGAGCGGCCGAAGGCGGTGGCGGCGGTGCGCGCGATGTCCCCGACGACGTCGGCCATCGGGTTCTCCTCCCGGCGCGACCGGGTCGGGGCCCTGCCAGGACCCGGTGGGACCGGCTCGCGCCGCGGAGCCGGGGCCGGTGCGCGTCGGGGGGCCTGGGCCGGGCCGGACGAGGGCACCGGGTGGCCGAGGATCTCGGCCTCGATGCGCCGCGCCTC
>JAPFFX010000366.1 GCA_026645375.1 Citricoccus sp. WCRC_4
AGGATGGCCGAGGCGATCGCGAAGGTGGCGTTGACGACGATCACGCCGATGGTGTTCGGCAGCAGGTGCCGCCCGATCACGCGGGCCGGATGGGCCCCCATCGCCACCGAGGCCGCCACGAACTCCTTCTCGCGCAGGGACAGCACCTCGCCGCGGACCAGTCGGGCCAGGGATGTCCACGTGACCAGTCCCAGCACGAGCGCCAGGGGGATGATGCCCGCGTCGAGGCTGGAGCTCATCCGGCCCAGCACGGCGGCCAGCACCAGCAGCGGGATCACGATGATCAGGTCGGTCAGGCGCATCAGCACGGAATCGACCCACCCGCGGAAGTACCCGGCAATGGCACCGATGGTCGCACCGATCACGGTGGAGACCAGGCCCACCACCAGGGCGATGATCAGGGACTGCTGGGTGCCGCGCATCACCAGCGCGAAGTAGTCCTTGCCGGTGTTGTCCTGTCCGAACGGGTGCTCGCCCCAGCGGATGCCCTCCCCGCCCAGCCACTGCGGGACCAGGGAGAGGGTGGGGGCGCCGCCGTCCACCACCGTGGACGAGGTCAGGTAGCTCTTGTCCCACCAGCCGGGGATCCCGGCCCAGCCGATCGAGCTGAACGCGAGGATGAAGATCAGGACCAGGAACACCGCCGAGGGCATGGCGGCCCTGTGGTTCCGGAACCTGCGCAGGACCATCTGGCCCTGACTGTAGGACTTGCCGGTCTTCTGCCGCAGCTTCGCGTCCTCGACCTCGGCGAGGTTGGCCATGTCGACGGCCTGCTGGGAGGGACCTGTGCCGTCCCGCATGGTCGTGGCGACGCGTGACGGGTTCTCGTCCATGGTCTTCCGGTCCTGCTCGTTGCGGGGATCGTTCTCGTTGCTCATGCCGCTCACACCCGGATCCGGGGGTCGAGGACCGCGTACAGGATGTCGGCCAGCAGGTTGAACAGCACCGCGGCCGTGCCCGTGACCAGGAAGAAGGCCATCACCGGGGCGGGGTCCACCTGGCTCAGGCCGGTGGCGAACATCTCACCCATGCCCTTCCAGCCGAAGACCCTTTCCGTGATGACGGCACCGCCGATCAGGGCCGCGAAATCGAAGGCCATGATCGTGGTGATCGGGATCAGCGAGTTGCGGAAGGCGTGCTTGAGGATGACCTGCCGCTCGCCCAGCCCCTTGGCGCGGGCGGTGCGGATGTAGTCCTGCTGACTGACCTCGAGCATGGACGCCCGGGTGTAGCGCGAGTAGGTGGCCAGGGAGACCAGGGCCAGCAGGATGGTGGGCAACAGCAGCTGGGTCCCCTTGTCCAGGAAGTCCTCCCAGAAGGTGCCGGAGAAGTTCGGGGTCTGCGAGCCGATGGTGGAGATCGGCCGCCCGACGATGCTGAGGTATCCCGGCCAGGCGCGGAAGAGGTGCTCCACGATGATCAGCAGACCCATGACGACGGCCGTGAAGAGGGACACGATGGTGGCCGCGCCCTTGGAGAAGCCGCCCATCAGGCGTCCGACGGCGACCGCCACGATCACCAGCACGACCGTCAGGACGAACAGGATCATCCAGTTCGGGTCCCACAGCAGGGTGTAGGTGGCGTAATAGGACACGACGCCCAGGGCGGCCGTCACGAGCCCCGCGTACAACACCCTGCGGTTCTGCAGGCCGGCGCCCAGCGCGGTGGCGCCGACGGCGGCCGCGGCCCCGACGAGAGCGATGACGATCGGGCCCAGCTGCGGGTATTGGGCGAAGTTGAGCCAGTCGAGGTACGGGATGGCGAGGACGGTGAAGATGAAGGCCCCCAGGAAGGTGAAGAGACGGCGCTTCGGCGGGCCGGCCAGCACGGCCTGCAGGACCACGCCGAGCAGCAGTCCGGCGACGATCGCGACGGGCCAGGTGAAGCCGGGGTCCTCCATCCAGTCGTTGAACCCGATGGCCAGGTACTCCTTGAGCAGCACGGCCGCCCAGAAGACCGGGAGGGAGAAGAACAGGAACGTCAGGAAGGTGACCGCGTAGTCCATTCCGGAATATTGGCGGATGGCGGTCAGGATGCCGATGACGATGCCGATGACCATGGCGACCACCGTCGCCAGCACGACCAGCCGCAGGGTCGAGGCGGCGGCCAGCCCGAGCAGGTCGACGACCTCCTGCCCCTGGCGGTTGGTGCCGAGATCACACTGGCCCACGAAGCACTTGCCCACGCCGGTGAGCCAGGTCCAGTACCGCTGGTACCAGGGCATGTCCAGGTTCATGAACTGAGTGCGCTGCTGCATGAGGTAGTCGCGGTTCTCCGCGTTGGACTCGCGCAGGTCGGCCAGGGGATCGCCGGAGTTGATGGTGAGCACGTAGAGCAGCGCCGAGGCTCCGAGGAGCACCAGGAACGAGCTGCCGAAGCGCCTGAGGATGAATTTCAGCACAACTGAACGTTGCCTTCCGTGCCAAGGGGGTCGTGGACGTTGGCATGATCACACCACGGGTGGCTCCGCTGACGCGGCCGAACCCGCCGGGTCCGGACGATCGGGAGGAGCACGGCTGAGGCCCGGCCGGATGATGGCCGGGCCTCAGCGGTGGTCATGGATCAGCCCCGTGGGGTCAGCCGCGGGTCATTCGGCGCGGACCCACTGCTGGGCGTTCCACACGGCACCGGACTGGGTGGCGGTGTCGCGGACGTTGGCCATGTCCGCCGAGTGCGCCACGACGCCCGGGTGGGCGTACAGCGGGATACCGAACAGGTTGTCCCACAGGCCCTTCTCGATGACCTTCACCTGCTCCGCGTGCACGGCCGGGTCGACCGAGCCGGCCAGGGTGTCCCAGGCGGCGTCGACCTCCTCGTTCGAGAACTTGCCGTAGTTCTGCTGGCCGGTCGTGTGGTAGATGTTGCGGCCGGAGGCGATCTGGCCGGAGCCGGCCCAGGCGAACAGCGCGACCTCGTAGTCACCCTGCGGCATGGTCTTGTCGAAGAAGTCGGCGGAGCCCACGTCCTCGATCACGAAGCCGGCCTCGTCACAGGAGGACTTGATGGCGGCCACGGTGTCCGAGCGGCGCGGGTTCGGGGCCGAGTAACCGATGCGGACCGTGGTGCCCTCGGCACCCTCGGCCTCGACGATCTTCTTGGCGCCCTCGACGTCGACCTCGTCGTAGCTGCCGTCATAGGCGGCGTCCACGACCTCCTGGTAGGTGTCCTGGAAGGGGAAGACCTCGCGGGCGTTCATGACCACGGCCTCGGGGTCGACCGGCTTGATCAGGTTGTCCACGATCTGCTGGCGCGGCACGCACAGGGCGAAGGCCTTGCGCAGTTCGAGGTTGTCCGCGAACGGCGAGCCGTCCATGAAGTTGAAGTCCAGGTGCTCCCAGGTCAGGGAGGCACCGGTCTGGATGACGATCTGGTCGCCCAGGTCCTCCAGCTGGGACAGGGTGTCCACGGTGGCCTGCGGCTCGATGACGTTCAGGTCGCCGTTGGCCAGGGCCTGGACGTGGGTGTCGGCGGCGGCGAAGCGGATGACCAGTTCCTTGGTGGCCGGCGGGGTGCCCCAGTAGTCCTCGTTGGCCGTCAGGGTGATGGACTGGCCCGGTTCCCAGCTCTTGAACTTGTAGGGGCCGTTCGAGGGGGCGATCGACTCGTCCGGAAGGGTTCCCGGAGAGGTGTTCCAGCCGGTGTTCCAGAACTCGGCGGCGGGGGCCAGCGCCTTCGCGTCCTCGTTCCGGACGGCCTCGAGCATGGCATCCATGCCCATGCCGGACTCCTCGGCGACCACGTGGGCCGGCAGGGCGGTGTCCACGAGGATCGGCCAGTCGGCGTAGGGCTCCTTGAAGGTGATGGTGAATTCCTTGCCCGCGGGATCACCTTCCGGGGCCTCGCTGACGTACTCGCCGAAGGACTGCGAGATGGCGTTGAACAGCGGCGCCGCCTCGTCACCCGAACCGGTGGTGATGCGCGGGTTCTCCACGCCCCACTTGAGGATGTAGTCCGCGGCGGTGACGGGGGTCCCGTCCGACCACACGGCCTCCTCGTTGATGGTGTACTTCACCGTCAGGGGGTCGTCGGAGACCTTCTCGTAGGTGCCGTACTCCTCGTTCTGGTAGATCTCCCCGTCGGTGCCGAAGTAGGCGAAGGTGGAGATCAGCCGCTCGGTGACGGCCGAGTTGTAGGTCGAGTAGGTCTCCGGCGTCATGGAGTTGTAGGAGATGAACTCGTCCTCGCCCACCGAGTAGGCGATGGAGCCGTCCTGGGTCTCGATCTCCCCGAGGTCCGCCAGTCCGGAGTCGGTGGGCTCGACGGTGTACTTCTCCCCGAAGTCGCCGGTCATGACGTCGCCATTGCCCTCGGGGGCGGCGGAGCCGGTCTCAGAGTTCTCGGCCGGGCCGCCCGGCGCACAGGCGGACAGGACGAGCGCGGAGCCGGCCAGGAGGGCGGCAGCAGCAGAAAGCTTTGTGTACTTCATCAAAGCGTCTCCATTCAGACAGGTGCGAGGCGTGCTGTGCTCCCGATCCGACCCGTCAGGGGTGGGAGTTCCGGTCTCCGGCCGAAATCCGGTTTCCCCTCCCCGGCCGGTAGTGAGCGACACCACAAGGTGTGCAAGACATTAGTCCCGCAACATGTAAAAGCACCATTGAATAGTCGGCTGCCAGCCGGATCGTTACCATCCCGTAACTTGGCGTCCACCAGCGGAAACACGCTGTTCTCAAGAGTTCATCGGCGGTTCACAAAGGGGTGCTCACCGGGGCAGTTGCGGGCCGGCCGGGAAGTACGGCAGGTAGGAGATCCCGGAGACGTTGTACTTGAACTTGATGCCCATGACGACCCGGATCCCCACGTGCATGCCCCACGCCCCGACGGCGAACGCCCGGCCGAGTCTGCGGTGCACCAGCGACAGCGGCGCGCCGAGCTCCACGGCCAGGGAGACGGTGGCGAGAAGGGTGAACAGTCCCTTCTGCCGGTACAACGCGGAACCGGCCTCGGTCCTGGCGGAGCCGAAGAGGTCCTTGCGCATGCCGTCCACGGCGATCTGGCCCCGCAGCACGTCGCCCCGGGCCCACCTCACCCCGAGGGGACCCCGGACCTTCGCCACGCCGGAGATGAGGTACACGGCGCAGGTGGCAATGTTGAGGAGGGTCGGGACCGCGCCGTAGGCCCGGTCGAAGCGCCGCGGGAGCAGGGTGCGGTCACGGAGCAGGGCGTCGACGCTCAAAGCATCGGCGGAGCGGGTGGCGCCCAGGACCATCTGGTGCATCGTCATCATGTTGTCGTTGTGCAGCAGCATCGTCCAGGAGTTGCGGTAGGTGATGGTCCACAACTGCAGGGCCGCGTTCAGCGGA
>JAPFFX010000299.1 GCA_026645375.1 Citricoccus sp. WCRC_4
GGACTGTCCTACACGTCGTTCGACTACGACGGCCTCCGGGTGGCCCCCGTGGACGGCAACGGTGGCCTGGACGTCTCCTTCACGGTCACGAACACCGGTGGGGTGACCGGTGCGGAGGCCGCCCAGGTCTACCTGACCCTGCCGGACGAGGCCGGTCAGCCCGCCAAGCGGCTGGTCGGCTTCGAGAAGGTCTCCCTCCGGCCGGGTGAGCGGAAGCAGGTCTCGGTGCGGATCGGCGTGGCCGACTCCAACCGCCCCTTCTCCTACTTCGCGCCCACCGAACCGGAGGACCTCGCGAACTGGTCCGACGGCGCATGGACCACGGCCGACGGCCGCTACCGGGTCCACGTGGGCGGGTCCTCCGCGGACACCCCGTTGGAGCAGGGCATCACGCTGAGGTTCCCGGCCCAGGCTCCGGGCCGCGGAGGAGCCTAGAGCTGGATCCCGAGCAGGGAGGTGACGACAGTCCGCACGTCCGGGGTCGCCGGGCCAGGGGCCGGGGCTGAACCGACCGTGGAGCGGGCCGCGGCGCGGTCGGCCCAGGCGTCGAGTTCTGCCAGGGCCGCGGGCGCATCGAGGTCCTGCGAGAGGCAGCGGTGCATCGCCGCCAGCACGGACACCCCGTCGTCGGACTCCTCGGCGGCCAGCGACCTCCGCCACCGGGACAGGCGTTCGGTGGAGCGGCTCAACTGGTCCTCGGTCCACTCCCAGTCGCTGCGGTAGTGGTTGGCCAGCAGGGCGGCCCGGATGGCCGCCGCCTCCGTCCCGTAGCGGAGCAGCTCGGAGACCAGGACGAGGTTGCCCAGGGACTTCGACATCTTCTCCCCGTCGAGTCCGACCATGCCGGCATGGACGAAGGCCTGGGCCAGCGGCTTGCCGTCGCCGGCCGTGGCGTGGGCGGCACTGAACTCGTGATGGGGGAAGCGCAGGTCCGACCCCCCGCCCTGGACCGTGAACGGGACCGGCAGCAGGCGCCGGGCGATCGCCGAGCACTCGATGTGCCAGCCCGGCCGGCCGGATCCGAGGGAACCGCCGTCCCAGGTCGGCTCACCCGGCCGGGCCACCCGCCAGAGCAGCGGGTCGAGCGGATGGCGCTTGCCGGGTCGGCCGGGGTCTCCACCGCGCTCCGGGAAGACCCGTTCCATCTCGGTCGCGGCCAGCCGGCCCACGCTGCCGAGCGTCCAGTGCGTGGCAGCCTCGGCGGCCTCGATCGAGAAGTAGACGTCGCCGTCGGGGTCCGAGCCGGTGCCCGGCACGGTGTAGGCGGTCCCGTTGGCCACGAGCGCCTCGACGGCGCTCACCACCCAGTCGACGGTCTCGGTGGCCCCCACGTAGTGGTCGGGGGCCAGGACGTTCAGCGCCTCCATGTCCGAGCGGAACAGCTCGGTCTGGCTGGCGGCGAGCTCGCGCCAGTCCACGCCGGTGGCCTCGGCACGCTCCAGCAGCGGGTCGTCCACATCGGTGACGTTCTGCACGTAGGTCACCGGCAGGCCGCAGGCGCGCCAGTACCGGTTCAGCAGGTCGAAGGCCACGTAGGTGTTCGCGTGGCCCAGGTGGGTGGCGTCGTAAGGGGTGATGCCGCAGACGTACAGGGAGGCCTCGGCAAGGTTTCCGGGGTGGCGTTGCGACTGCGCGGCGGTGTCGTGGATCTTCAACCGGTCGGGCTGGACGGGCAGCAGTGCCGGCAGCGGCGTGTTCCAGGATTCCATGTGGTGCTCGGTGTTCCTCAGCTTCTCGGGGTTCATGACAGGCTCTTCGGGTGGTGGGTGGCGTTCAGGCGCTGATGACACCCAGGCCGAGCAGGATGTACAGCAACACGCCCAGGCCGATGCGGTACCAGACGAAGGGCTTGAACGAGTTGGTGGAGATGAACCGCATGAGCCAGCCGATGACGACGTAGCCCACCACGAAGGCCACGATGGTCGCGACCAGCGTCTCCCCCATCCCGTAGGCACCCTGCTGGCCCGGCTCGGTGAGTGCCTTGAACAGCTTGTAGAAACCGGAGGCGAACACTGCCGGCACGGCCAGCAGGAAGGCGTAACGGGTGGCGGCCTCGCGGGTGTACCCCAGCGCCAGGCCCATGGTGATGGTCCCGCCCGACCGGGAGACCCCCGGGATCAGCGCCATCATCTGGGCGAATCCGTAGAGGATGCCGTCGCGCACGGTCAGCTTCTCCAGCGGCTTGACCTGGCGGCCCAGGGAGTCGGCCACGGCCAGCAGCAGGCCGAAGACGATCAGCGTGGTGGCCACGATCCACAGCGAGCGGAACGAGGTGTCGATGTGGTCCTCGAAGAGCAGTCCGGCGACGCCGATCGGGATGGACCCGATGATGATCAGCCAGCCCATGCGGGCGTCCGGGTCGTTCCGCGGCAGCTTGCCGACGAGGGAGCGGAACCAGCTGGAGATGATCCGGACGATGTCCTTCCAGAAGAAGATCAGCACGGCGAGCTCGGTGCCGATCTGCGTGATGGCGGTGAACGCGGCACCCGGGTCCGCGGCCCCCGGCAGGAACTCCCCGACGATCCTCAGGTGGGCGGAGGAGGAGATGGGGAGGAATTCCGTCAGTCCCTGGACCAGCCCCAGGATGATCGCTTCTAACCAGTTCACATCAGAGAACCCTACGGCACCACCGGGTCCTGACCGGGCCCGCGACCCTGCCGTGGCGCGGCGGCGTGGGGAAGATCATCCCCCGGGATGAGGA
>JAPFFX010000416.1 GCA_026645375.1 Citricoccus sp. WCRC_4
TGCCGGTGTTCTGGGCGTGCGGGGTCACCCCGCAGGCCGCGGTCATGGAGTCCCGCCCGCCCCTGGCGATCGGCCACGCGCCGGGACACATGCTCATCACGGACGCCCGGGACGCGGACTATCTGGTCCCGTGAGGCGGTGGACCGGAGGCATGAACTCGGTCGTCATCGAGAGAAACCGACTGCATACTGAGGTCCGTCTTCTCGTCCGCAAGGGCGGCCGCCTGGGCAGAATGACATCGGCCAGAATCCGCCTGGCCATGCCTCCGATGGGCGCACCGGGGACACACGCCAGCGGGCTGTGGTCTGGGCCCCACCCGCCAGACGATCTACAACCGTGTTTCGCCCACCGGCCACCTGGCCGGATAGGGCGTGAGGCGAGACAGAAGGCATCGGCCCACTGCCTGACCACCGCGGGCGACGGGTAGATGGTCCCCACGCAAGCACCTTTACACAGCGACGCCAGTGAGGGACCTGTTCATGGTCGTGCCGCATAACGCCCCATCACCGGAACGAACCACCGGACGGGGCCTACGGGACGATGTCCGAGGCGTTGCCGCGTTCGTCGACGTCGACTGTGGGTGTGTCCGGCGGGGGTTCGCCTTGTGGGACGGTTTGTCCGGCGTGCTCCTGGGCTCTACTGACGGACGCGAACCTGACCAGCGATGGTCGGGTGAACCAGCACCTCAAGGAGTTCATTGCCAAGGTCAAGGCGTCCCGCGGACGATATGTGGCGAGGCCGATGATGAGACGCGGCGGATCATGGGTGTACCCGATAGGTGCAGTGCCCCTGAACGTCCGGAAGGGCTTGCCGCTGTGCTCGGCCGGTTCAGACCGCCATGCGACAGGTGCCTGGACAACGTCCGTCATCACCTTGGGCGCCTGCCGGTCCGGTCGCGGAGGATGCGAGCGAACCCGGTACTAGGCCGGGTGAGTTTCAGTGGGCCGTCGGTCGTGCCAGGCGACGCAGCGGGGCGAAGACTCGGCGGGTTCGGGGCCGAGATGTCACCGCTGGCATCGCGTCATAGGAAGGGTGGCGGGTCTGGAGGGCAATCTCAACCGGGATGGCTGCCGGGAACCGCGTGGTGTCCAGGTCGACCTGCCGGGTGCGGGCGTGCCGGCCATCGGTGACGGTGATCAGCGCGTGGGAGCCACACCGCTCGATTCGCTGATAGGTCAACGCGGCACCCCCGGGGGTGCGGGTGCGGGAGATGCTCACCATGTCCGCGCAGTACAGGCCCAGATCGCGCAACAGATCGGCCCACTGGGCGTGCCGGTCCGGCTCCTGGGCGCCCGGGGCGTGGTCCTCCGGTCCCGGATCGAGGACCGGTGCCACCGTGCGCAGGACCTCGGTGATGGCCTCTCTGCGAGCACCCAAATCGACCGCGCGGGCCTGGCCGGCCAGATGGACTCGGGCGCGATCACCGGAGAAATCGATGCGCTCACACAGCGGCCGCGCTTGGGCGTGCTCGATGACAGAGAGCTCGAAGAGGAAACGTCCGGCACGGTTCACGGGCATCTTCCCTCGGTGAGGCAACCATTATTCGACAGACCGCAGGACACACCGCTGCCCGGACCACGGCGCAGCGCAGCGCTGCTGGAGGAGGCCTGCGGCGGGTCGGGCGGATGCCAAAGTCAAGACCCCATCATATTTTGATACCCATCAGCACGATGGCCCTGCGAGGTGGAGACCTTGATCACCACCTGCAGCCCTGGCGCCTCGACCGCGCCAGGGCGCGACTGCTGTCCCGGCGGGCCGGTCCGGCGGGCCGGTCATGCCGCAAGGGCCGTCATTCGGTGCCAAGTTCCACGTTGTCGAACTCGACGGTCGTTCCCTCGGACAGCGGTACCTGCTCGTCGGCCTCACCGTGGCGGTGGAAGGTCGGCACCCCCAGGGTGGCCCGGACCGTGTAGGTCCCGGGTTCGGGGATGGAGAAGTTGTTGGCGTAGTGGAAGAACGTCGAGTAGTAGAAGTTCAGGTCGAGCTTCTCAGTGGGGTTGCCCTGCGCGTCGATGACCTCGAGGGTGATGGGCACGTCGGGTACGATCCGCCCGGTCGCGGTCTCGACCGGGATGATCTCGATGTGGTTGGTCTCCTCGGCCGCCGGCTCCCGGAACTGGCTGGTGCCATCGCTTTGCACCTCGTGCCAGGGCTCGGCCGGCTCGGTGATGAGGTGCACCGTCCACGGCCCGGACTCCATGGACTGACCGTTCTCGGCCACCTCCTCGGTCAGCACGCCGTACTGCTCGGCCACCCCGTCGGGAACCGCGGGGCTTTCGGCGGCCTCAGTTGAGGTACCGGGGCTTTCTGGCGCAGCCTCGGGCTCGCCGGTACCGCAAGCGGCGAGGGCGGCGAGGGTCAGGGGGGCGGTGGCGAGGGCGGCAATGAGGTGGCGTCGCATAGCGGTTCCTTCCACAAAATTAGGTGAGCCTAAGTAAGGCTTGCCTTACCGTAGCACTAAGTGGGCTGTGTCACGCCGGTAGGCCACGGGGAGCGGTCCGGGGCGAGGTCGATGACTGGTCCCGTGTTCACCGCGTACCCGTGGTCGGATAGGTGGGCGACAGCCAGTTTTCTGATTCGCACATGCTCGTGTGAGGTGTCTCTGAAGGTGCTGAACCATAAGTTCTATCCGGGTTGAATGAGGCGGCGTATTCTCGACTCATCGCCTGAGTGCGATCGCTTGGGCCGGATCGACAAGGATGAGCACCATGACGTCTGCCGTGCGCTCCTGCGCCGCCACTA
>JAPFFX010000421.1 GCA_026645375.1 Citricoccus sp. WCRC_4
ACGACGCTCTTCCGATCTCCGCCGCGCCGACCCTGCTGGGGCTCGACGACGACTGGTCCGGATTCGACGAGCTGCTCGCCTCGGGCGCATCGGGGCTACCGCCCGCGGTGGTGCGGGCCCGGCGCGCGCATCCGGGGTTGCGGCTGCCGGCGACGGGCCGGGTGGTGGACCAGCTGCTGATCGTGGTGCTGGAACAGAAGGTCACGCACGACCAGGCGCGCTCGGGATGGCGCTGGCTGGTGCGTGGCTACGGGGAGAGACCCCCGGCACCGGCGCCGGAGGGGATGCTGCTGGCGCCCACTGCGGAGGCGGTGCGCCGGGTGCCGAGCTGGGGCTGGCACGCCGGCTGGGTCCAGCCGGCGCAGTCGCGGGCGATGCTGCGGGTCGCCGAGCGGGCCTCCGCGCTGGACCGGCTCGGGGCCGAGCCCCTGGGGGCAGAGGACGACCCGGCGTCCGTGGTGGGGCGGCTGTGCACGGTGCCGGGGATCGGGCCGTGGACCGCCGCCGAGACCGTCCAGCGCACCCACGGAGCACCGGACACGGTGGCGGTCGGGGACTACCACCTGGCCCACCACGTGGGCGAGGCCCTCACGGGCCGCCGCACCGACGACGCCGGGATGCTGCGGGTGCTGGCCCCCTACTCCGGGCACCGGCAGCGCGTGGTCCGGCTGATCGGCCTGTCCGGCTACCGGTTCAGCCGCTTCGGTCCGCGGCTGGCGCCGGCGGACCACCGCGGGCGGTGAGCGCTACTGCTGCTGGCCCTGCTGCTCGGCGACCTGCTTGTGCACCTCGTCCATGTCCAGGCCCTTGACGGCGGAGACGAGTTCCTCGAGCTGGGTGGCGTTGATCGCGCCGGGCTGGGCGTAGACCAGGACCTTGTCCCGGAAGGCCATCAGGGTGGGGATCGAGGTGATGTTCGCGGCGGCGGCCAGGTTGCGCTCGGCCTCGGTGTCCACCTTGGCGAAGACGACGTCCTCGTGCCGTGCGGAGACCTGCTCGTAGACGGGGGCGAACTGCTTGCAGGGGCCGCACCAGTCGGCCCAGAAGTCCACCAGGACGATGTCGTTCTCGGTGAGGGTCGTCTCGAAGTCTGCTTCGGTGATCTCGGTGGTTGCCATCCCACCACCCTAACCGTGCGGCCGCCGGGTGGCTCAGCGGCATCCCCAGGTTGCCAGTGAATGCACAGGCGCACTCCTCCACAGGGGACCCGTGCCCGCCGGTCCCCCACGGTCGGCCGGATCCGCCGACGGGCGGCGGGCGCCCGTTCCTAGCGTGTCTGTCACCGGCCCCGGTGATCGGGACCACGACCCCCTGGAGGACGAGATGACGATGACACCGAACCCACCGAGCTATGAGAAGCGCGGTCCGGCGGGCCCCGGACCGTTGCTGCCCGGGCGCCGCTCGACGGTGATGGTGGTGGTGGAGCGCCCGGATCCGGAAGAGGCGTTGCAGGAGTCGATGGACTGGGTCGAGGCGTTCGAGCGGGACTGCGGGCTGGTGCTGGACCCGCAGGCCACGGAGCTCTACGGGGTGGCGAAGGCCTCCGACCTCAAGGACAACCTCCGGCCGCCCCGCGACGGGGCGGTCGCCGAGTACCTGGACTTCATCTGCGTGGACGGCGCCTGGCTGCATCCCGGGGACTGCCCGACGGCCCCGCCGGACTCCAACGGCGCCCCGGCCTGGGCGTGGGCGTACTACCAGGCCGTGATGGGGCTCGACGACGGGGCGTTCTGCACGATCTGGGACGTGGTGCCCCTGCCCGTGGCGGCGTGAGGCCTGCGCCGCGGGCCGCTCAGTCGCCCTTGACGTTGACGATCTGGCGCAGGGTGTGCCGGACGGAGACCAGGTCCGCGGAGTCGGCCATGACCTGGTCGATCGGCTTGTAGGCGGCCGGGATCTCGTCCAGGAACGCCTCCGTGTCCCGGTACTCGATCCCGGCCATGGCCTCGCGCAACTGGGCGAGGGTGAAGGTCCGGCGGGCGGCCCTGCGCGAGTAGGAGCGTCCGGCGCCGTGCGGGGAGGAGTTCAGCGAGAATTCGTTGCCCTTGCCGGCCACCACGTAGGAGGCGGTGCCCATGGACCCGGGGATCAGTCCCGGCTCCCCCGCCGTGGCCCGGATGGCGCCCTTGCGGGAGACCCAGACCTGCCGGCCGAAGTGGTGCTCGGACTCGGTGAAGTTGTGGTGGCAGTTGATCCGTTCCCGCTCCTGCACCGGGGTCCGCATCCAGTCCGAGACCTGGCGCAGGACGCGGTCCATCATCTCCTCGCGGTTGAGCAGCGCGAAGTGCTGGGCCCAGTGCAGCTCGCGGATGTACCGGTCGAACTCCTCGGTACCCTCGTCCAGATAGGCCAGGTCCGGGTGCGGCAGGGTGACGCCCGTGCGGCGGGCCTGGGCCGCGGCCACCTGGATGTGGTGCTGGGCGATCCGGTTGCCCACCCCGCGGGAACCGGAGTGCAGGAACGTCCAGACCCGGTCCTGCTCGTCCACGCAGATCTCGATGAAGTGGTTGCCCGAGCCCAGTGATCCCAGCTGCAGCTCCCAATTGCCGGCGTAGGCGGCCGGGTCGAGGCCGGCCGCCGCGGCGGCGTCGGCCAGTTCGGCCAGTCGCGGCGCCGCCGTCGGGCTGACCTTCTTGTTGTAGTGGCCGGCGCTCAGGGGCACGGCCCGCTCGATGGCCCGCCGCACCGCGACGCGGTCCTCCGGGAGGTCGGGGGCGGAGAACTGGGTGCGCACGGCGATCATGCCGCAGCCGATGTCCACGCCCACGGCGGCCGGGATGATGGTCCCCACCGTGGGGATGACCGAGCCCACCGTGGCGCCCTTGCCCAGGTGGGCGTCCGGCATCAGGGCCACGTGGGGGTGGATGAACGGCAGCCGGGACGTGGCGATGGCCTGCTCGCGGGTCTGTTCGTCCAGCAGTGAGGCCCAGCTGACGAGCCGGTCGGTGATGTACTCCATGGTCACCATGGTGCCGTGCGGGCCCGGGAAGGCCGAAGGCCCCGGGACCGTGGTGGTCCCGGGGCCTTCGCGCCGTTCACTGGTGGCAGATGAGGGATTCGAACCCCCGTAGGCAATGCCAGCTGATTTACAGTCAGCCCCCTTTGGCCGCTCGGGTAATCTGCCGTGCGCCCTCCCCGGACGTATCCGTGGAGCAAGCGAGAACTCACTTTACCGGAGGCCTGCCCTGATTCTGAAATCCGTGACGGGTAGGCTGGCCACGACACCGGAAACCACCCCACGACGGAAGAGGAGACATGGCCAGCGATTCGACGTTCGACGTGGTCAGCAAGGTCGACAAGCAGGAGGTCAGCAACGCGCTGAACCAGGCCCAGAAGGAGATCGCGCAGCGGTACGACTTCAAGGGCGTCGGCGCGGAGGTCGACTTCAGCGGCGAGTCCATCCTGATGAAGGCGAACTCCGAGGAGCGCGTCAAGGCGGTCCTGGACGTGTTCCAGTCCAAGCTCGTCAAGCGCAACATCTCCCTGAAGTCCCTGGACGCCGGCGAGCCGTACGCCTCCGGCAAGGAGTACCGCCTGGAGGCCTCCATCAAGGAGGGCATCGACCAGCCCACCGCGAAGAAGATCACCAAGCTGATCCGCGACGAGGGGCCGAAGTCGGTCAAGGCCACCATCCAGGGCGACGAGCTGCGGGTCTCCTCCAAGTCGCGTGACGACCTGCAGTCGACCATCGCCCTGCTCAAGGACTTCGAGGACGCCGACCTGCAGTTCATCAACTTCCGCTAGGAGACGCCGTGCTCTACCTGATCACCCCGGACAGCACCGTCTACACCGCCGACATCGAGCTCGGCCTCGCGCTGGCCGACGAGAAGGCCGGCCGACGCCGCCTGGCCGACCTGGACTGGCGGCCGGACCCGGGCACGGTGGAACCGGCCCGGCTGCTGGCCCTGGCCCTGCGCCACGGGATCGACGCCCGCACGGGCCTGGTGGTGCACGGCGGGTTCGTGGAGCAGGCGCTGGAACCCGACCGGCTCAGGGCCGTGCAGCAGAACCACCGGCTCGTGACCCAGCAGCTGGAGTCGATCGCGGACGAGCCCCGGTTCGAGGACCGGACCTGGTTCCGGCGCGAGCGGACGGTGGCGGAGGAGGCCCGACAGGCCTCCAACGGCGCCCTGCGCGAGGCCGAGAAGAGGGCGAAGGACCTGGACGAGGACCCCGTGCAGGACCACCTGGTCCGGGCCTGGCGGCGTGCCGGGGGGTTGGCCCCGGCGGGGTGACTCAGCCGAGCTGGCCGGCCATGCCCTCCAGTCGCCGGACCCGGTCGCTCATCGGCGGGTGCGTGGAGAACAGCTTCCTCACGTTCCGGAACGGGTTGGCGATCATCAGGTGCGCGGTGGTCTCCAGCCTGGGCTCCTGCGGCAGGGGCGCGGCCTGGATGCCGTGCTCCAGCTTGTACAGGGCCGAGGCCAGCGCCAGCGGGTCCCCGGTCAGCTTCGCCCCGTCCTCGTCGGCGTCGTACTCACGGGTCCGTGAGATGGACATCTGGATCAGGGACGCCGCGATCGGGGCGAGCAGGGACAGGGCGATCAGGGCCAGCGGGTTGACGTTGCGGTTGTCCCGGCCGGCCCCGAAGAACATCAGGAACTGTGCCACCGAGGTGATGACGCCGGCCATGGCCGCGGCCACGGAGGACGTCAGGATGTCCCGGTTGTAGACGTGCATCAGCTCGTGCCCGAGCACGCCGCGCAATTCCCGGGCGTTGAGCATCCGCAGGATGCCCTCGGTGCAGCACACCGCGGCGTGCTGCGGGTTCCGCCCGGTGGCGAAGGCGTTGGGGGACGGCGTGGGCGCCACGTAGAGCCGCGGCATCGGCTGGCCGGCCCGGTCGGAGAGTTCGCGGACGATCCGGTACATCTCCGGTTGCTCGGCCTCGGTGACCGGGTGGGCGTGCATGGACCGGATGGCGATCTTGTCACTGTTCCAGTAGCTGTAGGCGGTGGAGGCCACGCCGATCAGCGCGAAGACCCAGATCCACGCCGCCCGCCCGGTGCCGGCGGCGATCACGCCGCCGATGGCCAGCAGCACCGCGAACATGCCCGCGAACAGCAGGGTGGTCTTCAGTCCGTTGTTGTGGCGGTGCACGCCCACGTCCTCTCGTGTCTCGTGTCCGCTACAACGCTGCCTGGCCCCCGCGGATTCCCCGCGGGGGCCAGGCCTCCGGATGCCGCAGGCGGTTACAGGTCGCGGCTGATGCTCACCATGTCCTCGCGCTCGACCACCTTGACGCGCTCGCGCTCGACCGGGCCGGACTCGGTGGCCGCGGCACCCAGGGAGAGCTCGTGGGCGTCCAGCTTCAGCCAGCCCTCCCACGTGGTGTAGCGGACCCCGCGCTCGGTGAGCAGGTCCAGGATCGACTGCTCGTCCGGGACCTCGGCGGTCCACAGGTCGGTCTGGTCCTCCAGCAGGCAGCCGATCGTCTCCAGGGCATCGCCCTTGGTGTGGCCGATCAGGCCCACCGGGCCGCGCTTGATCCAGCCCGAGGTGTAGAGGCCGGGCACCGGGGTGCCGTGCTCGTCCAGGACACGGCCGGCGTCGTTGGGGATGACGCCCCGGCGCTCGTCGAAGGCGAGCCCGGGCACCGGGGACCCGTGGTAGCCGACGGCGCGGTAGACGGCCTGGACCGGGTAGTCGGTGTACTCCCCCGTGCCCTTCACGTTGCCGGTGCCGTCCAGTTCCATGCGCTCCATGCGCAGCCCGGTGACCGCACCGTCCTCGCCGAGGACCTCCACCGGCTGCTGCAGGAAGTGCAGGTGCAGCCGGCGCGAGGCACCGGTGTCCTGCTCCTCCACCAGCCAGTTGGTCAGCGTCCCGACCATGGTCTTGACCTGGTTGTTGGACACGGCCGCCTCCTCGGAGGCCGCGTCGAACTCGAAGTCCTCCGGGTAGAGCACGATGTCCACGTCCTTCGAGTGCGCCAGCTCGCGCAGCTCCAGCGGGGTGAACTTCACCTGGGCCGGGCCGCGGCGGCCGAAGACGTGCACGTCCGTGACCGGGGAGGCCTTCAGGCCGGCGTACACGTTCTCCGGGATCTCGGTCACCAACAGGTCATCGGCGTGCTTGGACAGCATCCGGGCCACGTCCAGGGCCACGTTGCCGTTGCCGATCACCGCGACCTCCTTCGCGGTCAGCGGCCACTCGCGGTCCACGTCCGGGTGGCCGTCGTACCAGGACACGAAGTCGGCGGCACCGAAGGACCCTTCCAGCCCGATGCCCGGGATGTCCAGGTCGGCGTCCCGGACGGCACCGGTGGAGAAGACGACCGCGTCGTAGTGGCGGCGCAGGTCCTCCAGGGTCAGGTCGGTGCCGAAGTCCACGTCTCCCAGGAAGCGGATGTCACCGCGGTCCATCACCTTGTGCAGGGCCTTGACGATGCCCTTGATCCGCGGGTGGTCCGGGGCCACGCCGTAGCGGATCAGCCCGTACGGTGCGGGGTAGCGGTCGAACAGGTCGATACTGAGCTCGAAGTCCCGTTCGGCCTTGGTCAGCAGGTCTGCCGTATACACGCCAGCCGGCCCGGCTCCGACGATCGCGAGGCGAAGGGGGCGGTCGGGGGCAGAGGTCACGAAGTGTCCTTCCGTAAGACGAGAGAGCAGACAGCACTCCAGTCTATCCTCCGGGCAACGACGAGGGGCGGTGACGTGCACCTCTATGGTGCAGGTCACCGCCCCTCGGGCGATACCCGGTGGATCAGGCGCGCATGCCGGCGATGGCGCCGGAGGCGCGGGAGTGCGCGGTGGCGGCCGTGTCGTCGTTCTTCTCCATCAGCTCACGGGCCTGGACGACCAGGGCCCGAACGGCGTCGGCGGCCTCGAGCCACTTCTGCTCGACCATGTCGTAGTCGGCGTCGTTGTCCGTGGCCTGGTAGTTGGCGGCGACGTAGTTCTTCTGGGACTCGCGGTCACCGATGATGCCCTCGATGCGGCCGGTGATGGCGGCGACCTCGGCCTCGTAGGAGGCGGCGGCGCCGGAGTCGTAGGAGATGGTGCTCATGGGTCATGGTCCTTTCGGTGGTCGGGTGGGAGGGACGAGGGTGCGCCGCGCGGCTCAGCGGCCCATCGGGAAGTCGACCGGCTGGGCCTCGGCGTCCGAGGTCATCGTCTCCTCCTGCTCGACATAGGACCTGTACATCTCACCCTGGCCGACGTTGATCAGGCCCAGGGCCTCGTAGAGCTTCTTCTCGCAGGCGTCGACCTCCACCATGAAGTTGTTGTACGCCACGGCACCGGAACCCTTGAAGGTGTGCTTGAGCTGCTCCACGGCGTTCTCGAGGTTCACGACCTCGGCCAGCAGCTGCTCCCCGGAGTCCCCCGAGTCCTGCATGGACTTGTGGAAGACGTCGATGTCCGTCATGTCGAGCTTCATGCGCTGATTCATCCCCTTGGGTGTCTGGGGACCGGTGGCCCCGTGGCGTGTGGTCCCATCCTCCGAGCCCGGCGCGGGCAGAGTCAACCGACCCCGATGGGGAGAACTACCCATGTCCGGCCGGTGTGAGGTGTCCGCCCGGGGTCGCGGGGACTGGAATGATAGGCAGGGTCGGTGACGGGACACGAGAGGGGGATCGCAGCCCATGGCGATGGACTTCGACGCGCAGCTGATCGAATCGGTGGAGGTGCGCCGGAACCGGCTGGCGTCCGCGTTGCTCTTCGGCGCCAACCCCACGGAGCGGCGCTGGAGGGAACGGACCCGGGTCCTCGTCTACGGCGTGGCCGCCGCCGCCCTGGCCTGCGCCCTGTGCGTCGCGATCTCCTTCGTGGTCACGGTCATCACCCATTGGCAGGACGAACGTGCCGAGCGAGGGCAGCAACAGAGCCGGCCCCTGCCCGCTGCCCCCTCCTCCCCGCTGTCCGGAAGGTCCTGACGTGCCCCGTCCCTACACGCGCATCTCCCTGTCCGGCGAGCGCCGCAACGCCGACCTGCTGCTGCCCTCGGACACCCCCGTCGGGGCGTTGATGCCCCAGATCCTCGACCTCCTGGACGACCGGCCCCGGGAGTCCCTCGGCGCGAAGGTCCTGGTGCGGTCCGACGGGGACACCGTGCCCGCCGTGCAGAGCTTCGCGGAGGCCGGGGTGCTCGACGGCGAGCGCCTCGCGCTGGTCTCGCAGACCGAGGCCCCGCCGGCCCCGATCATCTACGACCTCAACGACACCGTCTCCGACGCCACCGACGCGGTGCGCGGACGCTGGTCGGACACCTACCGGTTCCTCGTCTGCGGGACGCTCGCCGCCCTCGGGGCCTGGCTGGCCGTCGTCGGACTGCTGGACCGCTTCCTGGCCGAGGACGCCTGGACCGGGTGGGCCTGCTCCGGCATGGCCGCCGTGCTGCTCGTCACCGGTGCGTCCCTGGCCGCCCCGGGGCGGATGCGGGCGGTCGCCGGAACCCTGGTCGGCACCGGGGCGCTGTTCGCGGCCACCGGGCTGACGCGCCTGGAACTGGACACCCCCTGGCTGGCGGTGGGCCTGGGTACGCTGGCCGCGCTCGTGCTCGGATTCCTCGGGTTCGTGGTCAGCCGCCCGCTGTCCATGTTCATCGCCGCCGCCGTGGCCGGGGGGCTCACCCTGACCTGGGCGGTGTCCCCCGCGATCGCCGCCTGGGCCGTCGGCGGCAGGGACGCCGAGGTGACCGTCGGCGCGGCGGGCATCGCCGGGGTCGTCACGCTGCTGGTGCTGGGCCTGCTGCCGAAGATCGCCCTGGGCGCCTCCGGGCTGGGCGGGCTGGACGACAGCCAGGCCGGCGGCCGGCCGGTGCTGCGCACGGACGCCCGGCGGGCCATCGACTCGGCCCACGGCGGATTGATCGCCAGCGCCATCGTGTGCGCGGTGTCCATGGCACTGGCCGTGTGGCTGGTGGGCACCGACACCCGCATGCACGCCTTCTCGCTGCCGCTGCTGGCGTGCCTGGCCCTGGCCGTCGGCCTGCGGGCGCGCTCCTTCCCGCTGGCGGCCCAGCGCATCCCGCTGTACCTGGCCGCCGCGACCGGAGCGCTGGCCCTGGTCCGGCTGGCCATCGACGTCCTGCCCGGGGCCGACGCAGTGTTCCTGCTGGTCCTGCTCGTCCTGGCACTGCTGACCGGTTCCGGCCTCTCGGTGACCCTCCCGGAGCACTCACGGGCCCGGATGCGCCGCACCGGGGACACCCTCGAGGGCCTGGCCCTGTTCGCCGTCATCCCGTTGCTCATCGGCTACTTCGGGATCTACGCCTCGCTGTTGGAGACCTTCTGATGACCCGTCTGACCGATCCCTGGACCGATGCCGGCCCCCTCCCGGACCGACCCCTCCCCGGTTCCGCAGACACCAGATGGTCCACCCCGGCGGACCTGCGGTCCGACGTGGCCCGCGCCCAGGACGACCCGCTGACCGGTTTCGAGCCGGTCGCCGACCGGGTGGCCCGCCGGTACGCACGCCGGCCCGCCCTGTCCCTGTGGACCCGCTCGGCCCGCGCGCTGGGCAACCTCTTCCGGCACGACCCGACGCCGGAGCGGATGGCCGCCCACGCCCGGGCGATCCAGGCGCCGGTCATCACCGGGCGCCGGATCGCGGTGGTGTCCCTGCGCGGCGGCGCCGGCAAGACCACCGTGAGCGCCATGATGGCCCGGACCTTCGCGGCACTGCGCCCCGAGCCGGTGGCCGCCGTGGACCTGGATCCCGCGCTGGGCTCCCTCGGGCTACGACTGGGCAGCATGACCCTGTCCGCACCCGCCCCCGGTGCGGACCAGCTCGCGGCCGGGCTGTCCACGATGACCTCCACCACCCTCGAGGAGGTGACCTCCCGGATGGCGGTGTCCGGGGAGGACCTGTTCCACACCGGACCCCGGGTGGCCGGCCGCCCGCTGGGCGACGCCGCGGCCACCACGCTGTTCTCCGGCCTCTCCCGGTACTTCCCCGTGACGGTGCTGGACTGCCCCACCGGGCCGGAGTCCCCGGACGCGGCCGCCACGCTGGCCCGCAGCCACGCCGCCGTGCTCGTGGCGCCGGCCACCCCCGCGGGCATCGACGAGGCCGCCGGCTACCTGCGGCACTGGAGGCAGGACCCGTTCCTGTCCTCGGTGCCGGTGGCGGCCGCCGTGGTCGCCACCGATGCGGCCGGGGTCCTGGACCCGCTCGCCCAGGCCGCGGCCCTGAGCCGCGTGGGCGTGCCGTCCGTGGCCCTGCGCCACGACCGGCACCTGGCCACCGGGGTCGGGGTGTCCCTGCCGCTGACGCGGCCGGAGAACCGGATGGCCGCGGCCGAGCTGTCCGGCCGTGTCCTGGCCCTGGCGAACGACGCCCACGCGGCGCGGGGAGGGCACCGGTGAGCCAGAAGGTCGTCCACCGCCCGGCGCGGACCTCCCCGCCGGCACGCCGGTTCCGGCCGTTCTCGATCGAGGGCCCCCAGCCCGTGGACCCGGCGGCCGCCGAGGCCGGGGGCGGCAACATCATGACGATCCTGCCGATGCTCGCCGCCGGCGGTTCGATGATGGTGATGATGACGTTCCGGCAGAGCCCGTTCGCCGCGGTGGGTGCCATCGCCATGATGGTCTCGGTGGTGGTGGGCGTGGCCATGTTCATCTCCAACCGGGGCAAGGCCACCCGGCAGCGCACCATCCTGCGGGACACCTACACCCGGTACCTGGAGCGGACCCGCGTGAGGCTGCGGGACGAGGAGATCGAGGCGCAGCAGGCCGCCCGGGCCGCCAGCCCGCCGCCGGCCGCCCTGTTCGACATCGTCCGGGACCCGGCCCGGCTGTGGGAACGGCGCCGGTACCACGAGGACTTCCTGCGCTGCCGCATCGGTTCCGGGCACCTGCCCACCCGGGACATCGGCGTGACCCTGCTGGAGACCGCCACGGCCGTCCAGGACGAGTTCATGGTGCGCGAGGCCGAGGTGCTCCAGCGCCGCTTCGAGTCCGCCCCGGACATGCCGGTCACCGTGCCGCTGGACTCCACCGGGAACATCTCCGTGGTGGGCACGCGCGAGTTCGTCCTGCAGGTGACCCGGTCCCTGCTGACCGGTGCCGCGGCCCTGCAGTCCCCCGAGGACCTGCGGATCGCGGTCATCACGCCCCGCCACCGGCGCCCGGACTGGGACTGGCTGGACCTGCTCCCCCACCTGGACGACACCTCCGCCCAGCACTTCACCGGCCCCGTCAAGCTCATCGCCCCGGACGCGGGCTCCCTGCTGGAACTGCTCGACGCCGACCTGCAGTACCGCTCCAGGGCCGCCGGGGAGAACACCCGGTTCGGCACCGAGCTCACCTCCGGCCCGCCCACCCTGTCCCGGCTCGTGGTGGTGGTCGACGGCTACGGTGCAGACGCCCAGGACCTGGACCTCGGCGACTCCCGCCTCAGCCTCCAGGCCCGTGGCATCACCGTCCTGCACCTGTGCGCCGACCGGCTGCAGGAACCCTCCGAGGTCGCCCTGCGCCTCTCCGGCCAGGGCCCGCGCCCGGACGGCCGGACCGGCTTCCTGCTGGAGGACCGGACCCGGGACCAGGGCCACCCCGAGCGCACCGAGGGCGGGCTGGACCCGCTGGACGAGCACACCGCGGCCGGGATCGTCGCCGAGCTGGCCCCCCTGCGGCTCTCCCTGGACTCCCTCGAGCACACCGGGGCCGAGGCGGCCGCCTCGCGGTCCTTCCTGCAGATGCTGGAGCTCTCCCCGCAGCTGGACCGGGCCGACGTCGAGCGTCTGTGGCAGCCGCGTCCGCACGCGGACTTCCTGCGCGTGCCCCTGGGGCCGGACGAGAAGGGCAAGCCGGTGCTGCTGGACCTGAAGGAGGCCGCGCAGCTGGGCATGGGCCCACACGGGCTCTGCGTGGGCGCCACCGGCTCCGGCAAGTCCGAGATGCTGCGCTCGCTGGTCTTCGGCCTGCTGGCCACCCACTCCCCCGACGTGCTGGCCATGGTGCTGGTCGACTTCAAGGGCGGCGCCACCTTCGCCCCGTTCGAGGGTGCCCCGCAGGTCACCGGCATCATCACCAACCTCTCGGACGACCTCACGCTGATCGAGCGCGTGTACGCCTCCCTGAACGGGGAGATCCTGCGCCGGCAGGAGGTGCTGAAGTCCGCGGGGAACATCGCCAACATCACCGACTACCAGATCCACCGCGAGGAGGAACTGGCCAAGGGCGGGCAGGGCAGGCCCCTGCCGCCGCTCCCCCACCTGGTCGTCATCATCGACGAGTTCGGCGAACTGCTCACGGCCCGCCCGGACTTCATCGACCTGTTCCTGTCCATCGGACGCATCGGCCGGTCGATCGGGGTGCACCTGCTGCTGAGCTCCCAGCGCATCGAGGCCGGCAAGCTGCGCGGGCTGGAGACCTACCTGTCCTACCGGATCGGGCTGCGCACCCTCTCGGAGTCCGAGTCCCGCACGGTGCTGGACACCCCGGACGCCTTCCACCTTCCCCCGCTGCCCGGCTACGGCTACCTCAAGGTGGACACCACCGTGTACTCGCGGTTCAAGGCCGGGTACGTCTCCGGCCCGATGGAGGACGAGGTGTTCGAGGACGAGGCCGAGGCCCTCGACCCGGCGGACGAGATCCCGCCCGTGCTGCGGGCCACGGACTACGCCCTCGTGCTCGAGGAGGCCCGGACCGCCGCGGGTGCCGGCGGGGCCACACCCGTGAAACCCTCGACGACGGACGGCCCGGCCCGCCGCACCACCGGCCCCACGGTGATGTCCACCATGATGGACACCCTGCGCACCTTCCCCCGTTCGGTGCAGCCGATCTGGTTGCCGCCGCTGCCGTCGGCCATCACCCTGGACCAGGCCGTGGGCGAGCCGAGGAACACCGGTGACGGGCTGCGGCTGCCCGCCGGCGGTGACCTCACCGTGCCCATCGGACTGCTCGACGACCCCGCCCGCCAGTGGCAGGGGCTGTGGGAGATCGACTTCACCGTCGGCTCCGGCAACCTGCTGGTGCACGGCGGGCCCCAGTCCGGCACGTCGACCACGCTGCGCACCCTGGTCGGCTCGCTGGCGCTGACCCACTCCCCGCAGCAGGTCGGCATCTACTGCATCGACCTGCTCGGGGCGGGGATGCTGCCCCTGCAGCAGCTGCCGCACGTGGGCGGGGTGGCCATCCGCACCAACCGGGAGGTCATCGCCCGCACGGTGGACGAGGTGGCCGGCATGCTCGCCCACCGCGAGCGCGTCTTCGAGCAGTACGCCATCGACTCGCTGCCGACCATGCGCAGGATGCACGCCGAGGGCCGCCTGCCCGAGCTGCCCAGCGCGGACATCTTCCTGGTGATCGACGGCCACGGCCAGTTCGCCGAGGAGTTCGAGGAGCTCGTGCCCAAGGTCACCGCGATCATCACCCGGGGTGGCGGTTACGGCATCCACGTGGTCACCACGGTGAGCCGGAACAACGAGGTCCGCTCCACCCACCAGTCCTTCTTCACGCACCGGCTGGAACTGCGCCTGACCGATGCCGGTGAGTCCACGATCGACCGCAAGCTCGCGGACAACGTCCACCCGGAGGCCCCCGGACGCGCCCTGACCCCGGCCGGGCTGCAGGCCCACGTGGCCCTGCCGCGGATCGACGGCCAGGCCGAGCCCGGCTCCGTCACCGACGGGCTGAAGGACCTGGTCAACCAGGTCGGGTCCTTCACCACCGGATCGGCCATGAAGGTCCGGGTGCTGCCGGGCGTCGTCGACGCCTCGACGTGCCCCACGCCCGAACGGCAGGGCCTCTTCCCGCTGGGACTGCGCGAACTGGACCTGGGCACCGAGTGCCTCGACCTGGAGCACAAGGACCGCAACCTCATCGTCATGGGCGACGAGGAGACGGGCAAGACGAACCTGCTGCGCAACGTCATCCGACGCTTCACCGCCACCCACACCGACGAGGAGCTGTTCTTCGTGGTCTGGGACCCGCGGCGGGTGCTCGGCGACGAGGTACCCGAGGACTACCTGGGCGGTTACGCCACCAACGCGGCCGTGGGCGCCCAGCTGACCAACGCCGTGCTGCAGGAGATCAGGAAGCGCCAGGATCCCGGCCAGGACCAGTCGGTCCCCCAGCGCAGTGCCCGCATGGTCGCCCTGATCGACGACTACGACATCCTGACCGTCGGCGGTGGCCAGTCCCCGCTGGCACCACTGGTCCCCTTCATCCCGATGGCCGCCGACCTGAGGATGAACTACGTGCTGACCCGGCGCGTGCGGGGGTCCTCCCGCGGCATGTACGAGACCTTCTTCTCCACCCTGCGGGACAACGGCACCTCCGCGCTGATCCTGTCCGGGGACAAGGGAGAGGGCAGCCTGGTCAACGGCGTCAAGGCACGCAGGCTGCCGCCGGGGCGCGGCCAGCTGCTCGTCACCGGGCGGCCCGTGATGACCGTCCAGACCTTCTACGACGGCGCCTCGCAGTGACCCCGACCGCCGGCCAGCGTCCCGTCACCCCGTCAGGCCTGGCCTACGGAGCCGGCGCCTACCTGCTCTGGGGCGGGTTGCCGCTGTACATGGTGGCCACCGCGCCGTCCCCCGCCTGGGAGATCGTCTTCGCCCGGATCGGCTTCACGCTGCTGACCTGCGCCGTGCTGCTGACGGCCCTGCGGCGCTGGCCCGACGTCGGCCGCCAGCTGGGCAGCGGCCGGCGGGTCGGGGCCACGGCCCTGGCGGCCGTGCTGATCAGCGCGAACTGGGCCATCTACACCTACGCGGTAGTCTCCGGCCAGACGCTCGAGGCGGCGCTGGGGTACTTCATCAACCCGCTGGTCTCCGTGTTGGCCGGCGTGGTGATGTTCGGCGAGCGGCTGCGGCGGGCCCAGTGGGTGTCCGTGGGACTGTCCGTGTCCGCCGTGGTGGTCATGGTGACCGGCCACGGCTCCTTCCCCTGGCTCGCCGTCACCCTGGCGCTGAGCTTCGGCGGCTACGGCATCGTCAAGAGCCGGCTGGCCACCTCCGTCAGCCCGGTGGCGTCCCTGGCCTCGGAGACCGTCCTGCTCATGCCGGTCTTCGCGGCGGGGATGTGGTGGCTGGCCACCACCGGCCAGCTGACGATGCTCTCCCACGGGGCCGGCCACTTCTGGATCCTGGCCGCCTCGGGGCTGGTGACCGCCGTTCCCCTGATCCTCTTCGGCGCGGCCGCGTCCCGGCTGCCGCTGAGCCTGCTGGGACTGCTGCAGTACCTCAACCCGGTCATCCAGTTCCTCATCGGCCTGCTGGTCTTCGGCGAGTCGATGAGCGCCGGGCGCTGGGCCGGGTTCATCCTCATCTGGTGCGCGCTGCTGGTGCTCAGCTGGGACTCGCTGCGGGCCGCGCGGCGGCAACCGCGGGGATGATCCCGGGCCCGGGCAGCCCGCCGGGGTTCACCCCGCGGCGTCGCGGACGACCGCCTCGAGCACGTCCATCGCCTCGAGCAGCAGGTCCTCGCCGATGACCAGCGGCGGCAGCAGCCGGATGACGTTGCCGTAGGTCCCGGCGCCGAGGATCACCACGCCCTGGGACCGGCAGCCGGCGATGATCCCCTGCACGATCCCGGCGTCCGGCTCCCTGGTGCCGGGCAGCACGAACTCCATGGCGAGCATGGCGCCGCGGCCGCGGACGTCCCCGATCACGCCCGTCTGACCGGCCAGGGCCTCCAGGCGGGGACGGACGATCTCCTCGATCCGCCGTGCCCGGCCGTTCAGGTCCGCCTCCCGCATGGTGGCGATCGCGCCGAGGGCGGCCGCACACGCCACCGGGTTGCCGCCGTAGGTGCCGCCCAGGCCACCGCCGTGGACGGCGTCGAGCAGTTCGGCCCGGCCCACCACGCCGGCCAGCGGCAGGCCTCCGGCCATGCCCTTGGCCACCGTGACGAGGTCCGGGACGATCCCCTCGTGCTCCGAGGCGAACCACGCACCGGTGCGGCAGAACCCCGTCTGGACCTCGTCGGCGATGAACACGATCCCCTCCTCGCGGGCGTACTCGGCCAGTCGCTGCAGGAAGCCGGGTGCGGGGACGATGAACCCGCCCTCGCCCTGGACCGGTTCGAGGACGATCGCCGCGATGTTCCGGCCGCCGACCTGGCTCTGCATCATCCGGATCGCGCGCTCCGCGGCCTCGCGGCCGGTGGTCTGCGGGTTCTCCTCCCGGAACGGATAGCTCATCGGTGCCCGGTAGACCTCCGGGGCGAAGGGGCCGAACGTCGTCCCCTCACCGCCCTTGTAGGGCGCGTTCTTGGCGGTCAGGGCCATCGTGAGGTTGGTCCGGCCGTGGTAGCCGTGGTCGAAGGCCACGACGGCGGAGCGGCCGGTGGCGATGCGGGCGATCTTGACGGCGTTCTCCACGGCCTCCGCACCGGAGTTGAACAGCACGGCCTTCTTGGCGTGGTCGCCCGGGCTCAGCTCGGCCAGGGCCTCGCAGACGGCCACGTACCCCTCGTAGGGCGAGACCATGAAGCAGGTGTGGGTGAAGTGCCCGACCTGCTCCCGCACGCCCTCGACCACCGCGGCGGCCGAGGCACCGACGCTCGTCACGGCGATGCCGGACCCCAGGTCGATGAACGCGTTGCCGTCCACGTCCACCAGGATCCCGCCGTCGGCGTCCTGGACGTAGAAGGGCTGTCCGGAGGACACCCCGGCGGCCACCACCCCCTCGCGCCGGGCGGCCAGGGCCGCGGAGCGCGGCCCCGGCAGGTCGGTGGTCAGGTGGCGCTTCTGTTCCAGGCGGTACTCGATGGTCATGACGATGAGCGTAGTGGCGCCGCCCACGGGAGTCACCGGGCGGGACTCCACGGCACCCTGGCCCGGGACCGGCTGCTCGGGGGCCGGAGCCTAGACTGAGGACCATGTCTGCCGAACCCGTCTTCCTCGCCCGCTTCAAGGACCTCGTCCCCGCCCACCTGGACACCCCGTGGTCACCCGAGGACGGCCTGGACGCCGGCGAACTGGACGCCCTGCTGTCCGCCTCCCCCGCCGCGCAGGCCGCGCAGGCCGACGGCGGCACCTTCCGCGTCCCGCTGGCGCTCTACGAGTTCCACCAGGCCCTGGGCAACTGCCCCGACCTGCTGGAGACCGAGCACTTCTTCTGGGACGCCGACGAACTGGACGTCAAGGACGGTTACCTCATGTTCCTGGAGGACGCCCAGGAGAGCACCGTCTGGGGTCTGCCCGTCGCCGACGTCTCGCTGCCGGACCCGCTGGTCTGGCGCCGCACCACCGGGGCGGACGAGGAGCACGGCGAGTGGAGCTGCGAGGGCGGCACCTTCAGCGAGTTCACCCTGGACCTGCTGGAGTGGACCTTCGAGGAGGAGGGCGAGGACGCGTGATCCCGTCCCACGCCCCCGAAGGCTATGTCTGCCCGTTCTGCGGCCTGGTCGACGGTGACGTCTCCCACCCGGACAACCGCTGCGAGCTGGAGGACCTCGTCTACCAGGACGAGGACGTGATCGTGTTCATCGCCGTGGACGGCTTCGGACCTTACGAGGGCCACGCGATGATCTCCCCGGCCCGGCACTACGAGACGCTCTACGAGCTCCCGGATGACGTGCTGCAGAGGATCGCGCTGATGGCCCGTCACGTCGCACTGGCCATGAAGCGGGCCTGGGGGCCGGAGGGCATCTCCACCCGCCAGCACAACGAGCCGGCCGGGAACCAGCACGTGTGGCACTACCACCTGCACGTGTTCCCGCGCTGGAGTGACGACATGCTCTACCGGCAGATGCGGCACGCCGTGGAGCCGGAGGTCCGGGCCCTGAAGGCCCGGGAGCTCGCCATCACCCTGGAGGACGTGCTGGCTCAGGCGTCGCGGCGGACCACGTAGTCGGCAAAGGCCTCGAGGGCCTCCTTCACGGGAGAGTCCGGCAGGGGCGCCAGGGCGGCACGGGCGTCGTCCGCCCAGCCGCGGGTGATCTCCCACGCCGACTCGATCACGGGGTGGGCGGACACGGCGGTCACGGCGGCGACCAGTTGCTCGTCCGTGTCCAGCGGCCCGTCCACCAGTTCCAGCGCGGACCGGGCCGCGGCGTCCCCGCGGGCCGCCTCCTGGCGCAGCAGCAGCACCGGCAGGGTGGGCACCCGTTCCTTGAGGTCGGTGCCAGGGACCTTGCCCGAGGTGTCCGATGCGCTGGTCAGGTCGATCACGTCGTCGGCCAGCTGGAACGCCATGCCGACCTTCTCGCCGTAGTCCTCCAGCGTGTCCACGGTGGCCTCGTCGGCCCCGCCGAAGAGGGCGCCCAGGCGGCCGGCGGCCGCGATGAGCGATCCGGTCTTGCCGGAGATCACGCGCAGGTAGTGCTCCAGGGGGTCCTGGTCCTGCTGCGGGCCCACGGTCTCCCACAGCTGGCCCATCACGAGCCGTTCGAAGGTGCGGGCCTGGATGGCCACGGCCTCGGGCCCGAGCGAGGCCATCAGCTGCGAGGCGCGGGCGAAGATCAGGTCCCCGGCCAGGATGGCCACGGAGTTCCCCCACAGCTCGTGGGCGGCCGGCGCCCCGCGGCGCACGGGCGCCTCGTCCATGACGTCGTCGTGGTACAGGGTGGCCAGGTGCGTCAGTTCCATCACGACGGCGGCCGAGCGGACCTCCGCGGGCACCTCGCCGACCTGCCCGGTGCCGACACCGGGGTCGCCCAGGAGGGAGGACAGGACGGTCAGCAGGGGGCGGACGCGCTTGCCGCCGGCCTCCAGCAGGTGGCGGCTGGTCAGGTCGGCCAGCTGGTCGGCGTTCGCCACGGCCTCGGCGAGCTCTTGCTCGACCCGTTCCAGGGCGGTCGCCACCGTGGCCAGCAGCTCGCCGTTCTCGGCCAGGCGCTCGAAGCCGGGCGGCAGCGCGAGGCTGCCCACGGAGACGTCGGGTTCAGGAGAGGTCACCGGAACAGCCTATCCAACCTTCACCTCGCGGGAGGCATCGGGCCCCAGCGTGGTGGCCGCGGGCACCGCGGACTCCAGCAGCCGCACCAACCGGTCCACCGGCGCGGTGCCGTCCGCGTCCACCAGGTTGGCCATGACCTGCACCACCCGGCGCAGCATCGCCGGTGTCCGCATGCCGGTGGCCAGGGCGGCCTTGAGCACGGCGGGATGGCCGATGAGCCGGGCGAACGAGGACCCCAGCGCGAAGTGCCCGCCCCACGTCTCGTGGGTGAGCAGCGGGTACCGGGCGAGCTCGGCCTCGCGGCCGGCCGCCGTCGGGCGCTTACACGCGCCCACGGTGACGTCCGCGGCCAGCCGGGCCGCCTCCATGGCGAAGGAGATGCCCTCACCGTTGAACGGGGAGACCATGCCGGCCGAGTCCCCCACCAGCAGCATCCCGGGCACGTGCTGCGGGGTGCGGTTGAAGCCCATCGGCAGGGCCGCGCCCAGGATCTTCGACTCACGGGTCAGTTCGCTCAGCCCCCACGTCTCGGTCAGGGCCCCGCTCCAGTCCTTGAGGATGGAGCGGTAGTCGAGCCTGCCGAACTGCGGGGAGGTGTCCAGGATGCCGAGCCCCACGTTGACCGTGCCGTCCCCCAGGGGGAACAGCCAGCCGTAACCGGGCAGCAGGTTGCCGTCCGCGTCCGGGAGCTGCAGCCAGGACTCCATCCACTCGTCGTCGTGCCGCGGGGAGGAGTAGTAGGCGCGCACGGCCACGCCCATGGGCCGGTCGTCGCGCTTGGACAACCCGGCCGAGACGGCGGTGCGGGTGGAGTTGCCGTCCGCGGCGATCACCACGTCGGCGCGGAAGTCCCGGGACTCGCCGGTCTTCCGCCCCCGTCCGTCCAGCAGGTCGGCGCGCAGCCCGGTCACGGTGCCGGCCTCGTCCCGCAGCACCGAGCTCACCGAGTGGCGTTCCAGGATGGTGGCCCCGGCGGCGCGGGCGTGGGCGGCGAGCAGTTCGTCGAAGTCGTTGCGGGTGCGCACCAGGGCGTAGTCCGGCCAGGTGTCGGTCCGGGGCCAGGGCACCTCCACGGCGCGGCCCTCGGCCACCAGCCGCAGGCCCCGGATGTGCTGCCAGCCGTCCTCGGGGGCGTGGGCGAGCCCCATCAGGTTCATCTCGCGCACCGCCTGCGGCGTCAGCCCGTCCCCGCAGACCTTCTCGCGCGGGTAGGCGGTCTTCTCCAGGACGATGACCTCGACGCCGGCGTTCGCCAGGTGCCAGGCCGCCGTCGCCCCGGCCGGGCCGCCCCCGGCGATCAGGACCCGGGTTCTCGTTGCAGATTCCACCCCGCCATTCTCCCAGACCGGCCGGGCCCCGCCGGGCCGGTAGGCTTGACGGGTCATGAACACCCCCGGTATTGGGGCGCCCGCACCGCGACTGGCGTCCGTCACCTCTGCCCGCCCCCTCCCCGGGGGCGCGGCCCTGGCGGACCTGCTGGTCTCCGGCGACGAATGCGCCTGGATCCGCTTCGGTGAGGGGATGGTCGGGCTCGGCACCGCCGCCCGGTTCACCACCACGGGGCCCGGGCGCTTCGACGCCGCCCGGCGCTGGTGGATGGCCGCCACCGCCGCGGAGGCCTCGGACACGTCCCGGACCGCCCTGCCCGACGCCGGCCTGCCCCGCCGTTCCCCCCTCGCCTTCGCCGCGTTCGCCTTCGCCGACGACAGTCCCGTCGACTCGGTCATCGTGGTCCCCGAATTCGTCGTCGGCTCCGCGGGAGGCCGGTCCTGGCTGTCCTGGCAGGTGGACCTCGACTCCCCCGAGTACGCCGGTCGTGCGGCCGCCGGCTGGCGCCCCGGCATCCGGGAGGCCGAGGAGCGGCTGACGGCGCTGCTCGCGGCCTCGGCGGCCCGTCCCCGGCCGGCGCACGCAGCCGCCCTCGAGCTCACCGAGGGCGTCATCTCC